>JACPAL010000006.1 GCA_016180855.1 Deltaproteobacteria bacterium
ACTGACCCAAGGGATCCCTGCCGATCAGAGTTTCCTTGATCAATGGAGGGTCTCACTCCTCTACTCCCTCCCTGCGATGATGATGAGCCGGGTCGCAATCCAGAGATGGGGATGGGGCACCACTATTCTCCAGGATGCCGCCATGGAGCCGATACAGGCGGTCGCCTCCGTCGCCTTGAGCTGTGGCATGGGTGGCGTCGGCTGGTTGCCCGAGACAAACATGACAGTGGGACAGCTCTTTACGAGGGAGCTCACCGAAGGTTTCTTCTACATGGGTGTCGGCCGCGGGATGGGGGAGGCGGTCGACAGGGCGGCCTCTCAAGTACCTTGCAGCTTGGGCCTTCTCAACGGCCCCGTCCCAAGCAGAATACTCTCCCCCGAGGCCGGCCTCATCGGCGACAGCCCGCCAAACATAAAAGAGCTGCTCGGTTTAAACCTCGAGGCGGCCGACAGACTCTCAGGATTTCTCGAGACACATCGAAGAACTGGCGGGGAGCTCGAGGGAGTTGAACTCACGTTTAAAAGGGTTCGTGACGGGGCTGAAGAAAAACATGCGATTATTGATGGCGACACGATGCATGCGATCGCCGACGGCATGACCGACTCGGTCCCGCTCCGTTTTATCCTGGTCAACAGCCCCGAGGCATGGAAAGGGCCGGGTCATCCCGAGGTTCGAAATGGTCGAGGACAGATGGGGGCACTCGAGGCGTATTGGTTTTTGAAAGACTTGTCTGATATGCATGACAACCACGGACGGGTTGTCTTGTACCGAACGGATGCCCATCGTCGACCGATCGCGACGGTCCTCGTTCAGACCAAGGCGGGCAACTGGATCGATCTGAATCGGGCGATGGTCGAGTCAGGACATGCCCATGTCTATATCATCATGCCTGATGCGACCGGTATGAGTACCGAGTTTGTTGGTCTCCAGCAGGCGGCCCAGAGAGAGGGGATCGGCATCTGGCAGTATCCCCAGTATCAGGGGGGGCTGCATATCTCCAGTGTGAGAACGATGCGCGATGAGGGGCTTGGTGGAGACCAGGTGATGGTACGGATTTTTAATACAACGGATAAGGCACTCAATCTGGGAGACTACAAGATCCGAAACGGTCCCCGTGAGGAACCGATCCCCGACTTCACCCTCCTCCCGGGTCAGGGGGTGCGACTGCTGCTCGACAGCACGGAATACAACAACAACTCCAATGCCGAATTTGTCGTCGGCCTCATGCATGACAAGCCGGAGGGGACCCCGCGTTTCGAACTCGATCGAGATCATCCCGTTCTTCTCGTAACACGTGGGACGGAAGAGCGGATTGCCACTGTTTTTTACTCCAATGGGACAGCCGCCGAACGAGTCTCCGACGGATTCAGGCACCAGAGGGCCGAAGGGCTTCATTTGATTGCCTTCAATCCCCTCCAGCATATCAGCGGCTTTGAGGACGTAAAAGAGAACATCCGTCTTTACAACAACTCCGACGAACCGATCGATGTTTCCCACTGGGCCCTTCAACAGGAGGGGGCTGTTCGGTTAACGCTCCCCGAAGGAACGGTTCTTCCACCCTATCGCGGTGTTCAGATCTTCACCTGTAGCGGCAAGAATCGGTCCGATCCGGCCGGTGATCTGGAACTCTACCTGGGAGAGACAAAAAAGAAGCAAAGGATTTGGAACAACGACCTTCCGATGAACCTTCTTAATCCGGCCGGTGAAATAATCTCTATGGAGGCCGGCAACGCAAAGGCACGAAAGCTAATCCCTGCAAAATTTCTCAGGCGAAAAGGGGCCGTCGTGCCGGCCGGCCACGAATCAGGCGATTTTGCAACCCTGATCGCTTGAGTCAAAGGGACTTAGGGGTAAGGCTTCACCGGCTGGCTGCACAGGTCGTAGCTCACAGGTAGGTATGATATTTTGGTGTTGGATTGACTTTTTTTAGATAAGTGAAAACCAAAATAAACTCCACCTCCACCAAGTATGCCCATTGCGATCGAGGCACCTACCGCGGTTGGTCCTCTACTTATATTCTCCCCAAGAGTCCCAAAACCTAGCGTGGCAAAAAGGGCAGAAAAGATTGCAAGACCGATCCCAAATCCTTCCCCCGCAGGAACCTTAGTAGCAAACCGTATCAGGTTGGTCCTCGCCTCACCTTCCATATCCTCCTTTGAGCGTAAGATCCTACCCGGATATTTTTTCTCGACTGCCGAACGATAGGTATCCATATGACCCTTTAGCCCGCTCCTCTTTTCCCTATTTGTCGTGTCAGGTTCTGCAATGACCTGATTCATCTGATCAACAAGCGCGTGGCAGGCCTGATCCAACTCCCCTCTCTGTATCAAATCAACATAACCCATATTTTCCTCCTTAAATTAACTTCGCCGGCTTCTGTCACATGATCGACATTGTCTCTTAAAAGATGCTCTTTAAGAGACCGTTCCCTTAAAAAAATGTACTCCTGGGGCGTACACCTTTTCTGGGGAAAAACAGTTTATCGCTTGAATTTCTTGTATTTGATCCGATGGACAGCAAGGGCCTCGGCACCTAAACGACGTTTTTTATCCTCTTCGTAATCGGAGAAGTTCCCCTCAAACCAGACGACACGACTCTCCCCCTCAAACGCGAGGATGTGGGTTGCAATCCGGTCCAAAAACCACCGGTCGTGGCTGATCACCACGGCACAACCGACAAAATTTTCCAATCCGACCTCGAGGGCCCGCAAGGTGTGGACATCAAGGTCGTTCGTCGGTTCATCCAACAGCAGGACATTCCCCGCCTCCTTGAGTGTCATCGCAAGGTGAACCCGGTTCCTCTCCCCACCGGACAACGTATTCACCCTCTTCTCCTGATCCGTTCCGGAAAAATTAAATCGGGAGAGATAGGCGCGGGAGTTCACCTCCCTCTTCCCCAAAAGGATCAGATCCTGCCCCCCTGAGACCGCCTGCCAGACGGTCCGCGTGTCGTCACTCTTAAGCCTCTCCTGATCAACATACCCCAACTTGACGGTCTCACCGATCTTGAAGCTCCCGCTGTCAGGCCTTTCGAGCCCCATGATCATCCGAAAGAGCGTCGTCTTTCCGGCACCGTTCGGACCGATCACACCAACGATTCCCCCCTGGGGCAGTGAAAAACTTAAGTTCTCAAAAAGCAGTCTCTCCCCAAACGCCTTGGAGATATTTTTGCTTTCAATCACAAGCTGGCCGAGTCTTGGTCCGGGTGGGATGGTGATCTCCTGTGTCTCATCCCGTCTCTCAGCCTCTTCCTGCAGGAGCTTTTCGTAGTTTGAGATGCGGGCCTTACTTTTCGACCGACGTGCCGAGGGAGACTGACCGATCCATTCCAGTTCGCGTTGCAAGGTTTTCATCTTCCTCTGATCCGCCTTCTCCTCATGGGCCAGCCGTTCCTCTTTCTGGCCCAGCCAGGAGGAGTAATTCCCCTTCCAGGGGATCCCATACCCCCGGTCGAGCTCCAGGATCCACCCTGCTACATGATCAAGAAAATACCGGTCATGTGTAACCGCGATGACCGTTCCCTTGTATTGATGGAGGTGACGCTCGAGCCAATAGACCGACTCGGCATCGAGGTGGTTCGTCGGTTCATCCAGCAAGAGGATATCCGGCTCGCGGAGGAGGAGCCGGCAGAGGGCGACGCGCCTCTTCTCCCCTCCCGATAACGACCCGATCTTCTGATCTTCGGGTGGACAACGAAGGGCATCCATCGCAAGCTCCAGACGATTGTCCAGATTCCAGGCATCGGCCTTGTCGAGTTTCTCCTGAACCGAGGCCTGACGCTCAATCAGCTTATTCATTGCCTCTTCCGACATCGGATTGGCGAAGCTGTTGTTGATCTCGTCAAACTCACGCAACAGATCGACCACTTCCTGCGTTCCCTCCTGAACCACCTCTTTTACCGTCTTGTTCGGATCCAACCGGGGTTCCTGCTCCTGCAGGCCAACCGTATATCCTTTAGAAAAATGGAGCTCCCCGTCGTAGTCTTTGTCCAGGCCCGCAATGATCTTAAGGAGTGAGCTCTTCCCGGCCCCATTGAGCCCCAACACACCGATCTTCGCCCCGTAGAAAAAAGAGAGGGAGATATCCTTAAGCACCGTCTTGTTCGGGGGATAAACCCGGTTGACCCGATTCATCGAAAAAATGATTTTTTGTGGTTCGCCGTTCTCCGGCATCGTTTTTAATCCTCTTTATCCGCCTCCGCCAGAAAACCCTGCCGTCTTGCCGCGGGGAGCTTCATACCCAGTCCTGAAACCAGAGACTGACAGAAAGCTCCATCTTTTCCCACGGATTTTTTGGCAATGAAAATTTATCCGCCTCTCCCTTCCCTATCTTCCTGCTCTTCTGAAGATCCTTGGCAAAGAGACCGGAAAGACCGGAGGCCAGCTCCCGCTCTTCAAATGTAATGATTGATTCACTGTTGTGGAGCTCGCTTCTCGGATCAAGGTTGTAGGAACCGACAATCGCCGTCCTGTTATCAAAGATCGCATATTTTGCATGCAGCGTCCCCTCACCCTGCTTGTGCCCCTGCCATTCGTGAATATCAATGCCTGCCGCAATAAGCCCCTTGTAAAAATACCTTCCAACAACGGTCATCTGGGGAAGGTCATTTGTCTCCTTGCTGTTCGTAAGGATCGTCACCTTCACACCCCGTGCCCGAGCGCGGATAAGCGCCTCCCGGATAACTCGCTTCGGAATAAAATAGGCGTTGGCGATCTCGATCCTCTCATGAGCCGATTCGATCAGAGAAAGATAGGCCTGCAGGATAAAACTCTCCTCATACCGTGGACGGTTCTGGACAAATCGTGCCGTCGCCCCCATAAATTTCAGACCGTTCAAAACGGACCGGTTCGCCAGTTGTTTCACCTTCGCAGTAATTTTGTCGTCCGTCTTGAAAGCCACGGGGAGGAGCCCAAATCGTCCAACAATCTGACCTCGCCACTCCTTCCAGTATTTGTCCGTATTGAAGATGTCGGGATGACCCGTCTTGACCCCCTTGAAATACTGATAGTTCCTGTCAAAAGTGGCCACAAGGTCCTTAACAATGGCCCCCTTAACCGCCAGATCCTGATCCCTCCAGCGATCCTTGGGTCGGCTCCCGACACGAAAATACTCATTCGCAATATTCAAGCCCCCGACAATCGCGATGCCGTCCTTCTCTTCGCCGTCAATAATCCACAGCTTTTCATGAAATCGCCGATTCACATTCATCGGATCCTTAATTGAAAACTCGTTGATCCACTGGAGCCAGAGTGCCTCGTATCCTTCAACCTCAATACCGTTCTGTTTAAGGTCGTAGAGCATCCACTGTGTCTGCCAGTCGATAGCAGTGGAGGCGGCATCGACAATGACCCGGACATCGAGTCCATCCCGCTTTTTTCGCTTGAGAATCTCCGCAATGGCGAGACCTGACTCATCACCGGTGAAGAGCAATGCCTGGATCCGGATCGATTTTTTTGCAGACTTGAGCGCCTCCATCCTCGCAGAGAAGGAGTCTTCTCCATTCGGAAGAAGGGCGATACGTGCCTCACTTTTGTCTCGTACCGGAAAAATGCCCGAACAACGAATGGATGGTATCTGGCTGCACTGAAACTGAAAGGAGCGTTCAAAAAACGGTGACGTCTGCGTTGAAGCAACCTTCCAAAACTGCTCCAGACCAGTCGGAGTCCCCTGAACCCTTGTCAGAAAATCCTGACTGTTTGCCGCCGGTGGTTCCTCCCGTTTACACATTGGGGCGTTACCCACAAATCCGTTCTGAGAAGCAGTTCCATTAAACTCCAGTCTATCCATGAATCTAGCCAACCCCTTTCCCACAAAAATGTGACAGTCGATTTAGGCCCCTTAATGTGACTGTCAATTTAAATTTTCACATGGGAACACGTGTACCGCACGCACACGTGTGCCAGGCACGCAGATAACTTCTTGAAAAACAAGAACAAGATTTATCCTTGGTGAACTTCTCTCTTTGGGATAAGAGGCGTTTCATGCAAGGCAAGACCGCATTTCATTTTGATACCCTCCTTCCGGAGGCGATTTTTAAAACGGTCAGTGACCAGGGATGGCAGCCAACCGGTTCGCTGATCCCGTTGAACAGCTACGAAAACCGGGTTTATGAGATCGGGTTGGAGGAGGCTCCACCCCTTATTGCCAAATACTATCGCCCTGGGCGCTGGACACAGGAAGGGATTTGCGAGGAGCATCTCTTTTTACAAGCGCTTGCCGAGGCGGAAGTGCCCGTCGTTTTACCCCTTCCGCTTCAAATCCATCTTCCGGAAATTTCAACACTCTCTCGGATCGGCGATTTTTTTTACGCCTTTTATCCCAAGTTTCGAGGGCGGGAGCATGACGAGATCACCAATGAGGACAGGCGCTGGCTTGGCCGGACGCTGGCTCGACTCCATAATATCGGCGAACAGTTCAGGTCTCTCCACCGCCTCTCCTTAAATCCCCATACCTACGGCACGTTAAGTCTTGAATTCATCCTCTCCCAGACCTTTTTGCCGACAGACCTAAAACAAAATGTTGAGGCCCATCTTTTAAAGGCAATCGAACTGATTCGCCCCCATTTCGGTCAGAATCTGAAGACGATGGTGTTGCATGGCGATTGTCACCCGGGGAATATCTTGTGGAATCGTGAGGGACCCCATTTGGTAGATTTTGACGACATGGTCATCGCCCCCCCGACACAGGATCTTTGGATGCTCTTCAACGGAACCGAGGAGGAGAAAAGGGAACAGAAGGAAAATTTTTTTGAAGGATATGAAATGTTCCGCAAGTTTGATCACAACACACTGATTTTATCGGAACCACTCCGAACCTTGAGAATGATCCGGCATGCCGCCTGGATCGGCCAGCGTTATAAGGAGCCGGCCTTTCAAAAGGCATTTCCCTACTATGAAGAGCGACGTTATTGGGAGCTGTTTCTACTGGGGATTAAAGAGCAGATCTCTCTTCTGCAGGAGCTCGGTTGATCTGTTTTAAACACGCGGTGGTTCAAAAATCCGATCCCCGTCCCGACGATCATCCCGACCACGACATCCAGGAAATAGTGCCGCCCTGCCCCACTCCTGGCAACTGAGGTAACAGCTGCCGCCCCGATCACCAGCGCTGCTACCGCCTTGGTGACGACCGGACGATCCTCCCCGTAATTATCGAAAAGGTTCATCGAGAGATAAACCGCAATAGAGAAGGCGTAACTCGCATGACCCGAGAAGAAACTCATGTTGTCCATGCGATTGGGTCGCTCGCGTGCCACAAGCCGCTTCGTGATGGAGGTCACCCCCTCTGTCAGAAGAAACGCGCTAAAACCCCCGATCGCCTGATTCTTCGCTTTTTCACGATCTTTGACGAGCCTGATGAAGTAGTATCCGAAACCCCCAAAAACAACCCCCTTGATTCCCCAATCGGAAATCGTTCTCCAGGTCTCCTTGGAGAAAACCATCCCCTCCAGGAGACTCGGGCCGTTGGCCGGCCATTTCGGGCTAAGCGGCCGCTTCAGCACAAAGGAGCCGAACAGAATGGCACTGATTCCAACAACCGGAAGAATCTGTTTTTGATGATCAGCCCTCATCGTTTACCACCTGCCAATAGTTCAAGGGCCTCCTTATGCTCTCTTGCATGCTTTCTCAACTCAAATCGCGAGAGCAGACTGTAGGCACAGGGGACAACATAAAGTGTAAAAACGGTTGAGATCATCGTCCCCCAGATGATGACCGTCGCCATCGGGGCCCGTTGCTCGGCACCCGGCCCGAGCTTGATCACCGCCGGGATCGCACCCGCAACGATCGCCAGACTTGTCATGAGGATCGGCCGAAGGCGCAGGGGACAGGCGGCCAGGAGTGCTTCGTGCACCCCCTCTCCTTTCTCCCTCAGCTGATTTGTAAAGTCGACGAGCAGGATTGAATTCTTTTTGACAATCCCCATGAGCAGAAGGATTCCGATCATGCTCAAAAGATTCAGCGAGTGACCCATGATGAGAAGCCCCAAAAACGCCCCGGAGACCGAAAACGGGAGGGCGAGAAGGATCGTCATCGGATGCAAAAAGGAATTAAACTGTGAGGCGAGAATCATATAGGCAATAACAACCCCCAGCCAGAAAGCAAGACCCAGCTCGCCGAAGGTCTCCCGAAAACGCTCAGAGCTTCCTGAAAAATGGAGGGAATACCCCTCCGGAAAAGATTCTTTCGCTGTTTTTTCGGTAAGCTTCAGCGCCTCTGACTGTGATTTTCCCTCCGCTACGTTTCCAAAAATATGGACGGCCCGTTGCCGATCCTCCCTCGAAATCACGAGCGGCTGCGGAGCCTCCCTAATCCGTGTCACTTCTGAAAGGCGAACGAGCTCCCCTCGCTGATTTCTCACCCACAGGCTTGAAATATCGTCCGGTCTTTTCCGATTTTCGTCGGTGAGGCTGATTCGAACATCATACCGGCGCCCCTCTTGCGTAAATCGTGCCGCCCTCAATCCCCCCAACGCCGCTTGCACCGTCCGGGCAATCGTTGAGGTCGTCACCCCGCGCGCAGCGGAGAGCTCCCGATCGGGGACGACATGAATTTCCGGAATATCCGCGAGAAAATCGGTGTCGAGGTCGACCGCCAGACCAGCCGTCTTGAGTTTCTCCATCGTGAGATGCGCCAGCTCCCCCAGTTTTTTCCAGTCCGGTCCACGAATCGAGACATCGATTGGAAAATCGCGCACTCCGGCCCCCGCCGCCCCCGCGAGCTCCTGAATCGTCGCCCGGGTCACACCGGGGATCGCGTTGAACCGCTGGCGACAGAGCGCCAGAAAATCACGCAGCGTCAAGGGGGCCTTTTTCTCCGGATCGATCGGCCGCTCTTTCGGCCTCTTGAGTGTCACAAAGAGGATCCCCGAATTGACCTCTCCTCCCCCAAAACCGCCAACGGCGGCAAAGTAGACGTTGAGTTCAGGCCGCGTCGTCAGGAACGCCTCGGCCTGTTTCATGACCGAATCGGTAAACTCGAGCGAAGAGCCTGGGGCGGTCTGGAGACGGACAAGAAAACGGCTGATATCCTGGTGGGGGACCATCTCCTTGCGTAGCAGTGGAACGATCATGAGAGAGGCGATAAAGAAAAGGAGTGCCCCACCCAGTACCCTCCAGCGATGACGGAGGGCAACGGCCAAACTTCTGCGGTATCCCTCACGGAGGCGGTTCATTCCGTTATCGGCAAACCTCCCGATTTTTGTCTCATGCCCCACACGCAGAAACTGGCTGCAACGGGAGGGGGTCAGCGTAATCGCCTCGAGCAGGGAAAAGGCAACCGCGGCCGAAACGGTAATTCCAAACTGGAAAAAGAATCTTCCAATGAGTCCTCTCATGAAGGCAACCGGGAGGAAGATCGCAATCACCGCCGCTGAGATAATCATGACGGCGAAGAAGATCTCGCGAGACCCGACAATCGCAGCCAATACCCTGGGCTTCCTCTTCTCAAAATGACGGGCGATATTTTCAAGAACGACGATCGCATCGTCAACGACGATCCCGACCACCATAGAGAGTCCTAAAAGAGTAATCATGTTCAAGGTGAACCCCATGAAGTACATGACGAGGAAGGCCCCTCCGAGGGCCGTTGGAATTGCCAAGACAACATTTACTGTGGAGCTCCAGGATCCCAGGAAAAACCAGCAGACAAGGCCTGTAAAGAGAACCGAGAGAAGGATCGTGATCTCCAGTTCATGGATGTTATCCTTGATCTGTTCGGTCCCATCAAAGTTTAGGGTCAGCCGAAGATCCGCCGGGAGGGTCCCTCTCAATTCCTGCAGACGCTTCTTGACCCTTTCGGCCACCTCAACCGCGTTTGATCCGCGCTGCTTGTGGATTCCAAGTCCGATCGACGGTTTTCCCATCACACGGGCCACGCGGCGAATATCGGCCAATCCATCCTCAATCGTGGCGACATCCTTAAGCCGGATCGTCTTCCAAAGAAATCCTTCACGGACCCGGGCCGGGATGGTGATCTGGCCCATCTCCTCAATACTACTCGCCTCCCCCACAACACGAACGCCACTCTCCCTCTCCCGATTGATCAGACGTCCTGCCGGCAATTCGGTGTGCTGGTTTTCAATCGCGTACAAGACATCCTCCGGCGTGATCTCGAGCGCCTCCATCTTTTTTGTATCAAGCCAGACGCGGATATTGGGATCGACAAAGCCGCCCAGAAAAACCTCGCCAACCCCCGGAATCACGCTAAATTGATCCTTCAGGTGATCACGAACGTACTCCATGAGCTGTCGTGGAGAACGATCCCCGGAAAGACCGACCCAGATAATCGGGTGATCTTCCGGATTTACCTTGGTGATAATCGGCGGATCAATCTCGTTCGGAAGAAGTCGGCTCGCCTGGACGATTTTTGTCTGAATCTCCTGAACGGCCACATCAATATCTTTGCTCAGTTCGAACTCCACAGTAACCGAGGCGGTGCCGAACCGGGAGGAGGACTGTACCGTCTTGATCCCTCCAATCGTCATGAGCGATTCTTCGATGACGTCGACCACCTCTGACTCCATCACCTCCGGCGCCGCCCCCTCCCATCCGACAACGATATTGGCGATCGGAAAATCGACATCGGGCGTTTGTGAAATCCCCATCCGGAGGAAACTGATCCCGCCAAAAATCAGGAGGGCTGCCATCAACATCCAGGCAAAGACCGGCTTACGGATCGAGAGGTCAGAGAGCGTCACGGATGCTCCTTGGAGAGTTCGATCGGCAGCTCCCCCATCGCGAGTTTGAGCCGGTAGGCATTCAGGAGGGCCCGATGCCTCCCCCGGTTCGCCTGTCGGCGGATCTCATGCCACTCCCGAAGAGACTGCAGCACCTCAAGATTGTTCACCAAACCTGACCGGTACTCCCGATTCTGGGCCTCGTAATTTTTTGAGGCGTTTTGCTCCGCTTTTTCCAACGCCAAGACCTCATTTCTGGAGGTTTCAAGATTGTGATACGCCTCACGGATCTCCAATTCCACGCGACGCCCCGACTCCGACTCGGCTAACTCCGCCTGCTTGAGACGCGCCTTCGCCTCCTTCACCAATCCCCAACTGTTCCCTCCCTCGAAGAGCGGAAACTGAAGGGTGAAGAGAAGATCCCAATCAATCGCGTCCTGAAATCCAACACGATAAGGGTAATAATTCGCCTCCAGATTGAGACTCGGAAAGTAATGGGCCCGCTCGGAAACAAGTTTAGCCTCTGAAAGCTGAACGGCAAATTGCGAGGCGGTACGATCCGGCCTGTTGCCTCCACGCACCAGATAATTTTCCAGAGATTCAAGGGGAGAGATCGGATCTTCGGGTAACGCCAATTTTTGTTCACCAGAGAGGCCGGTCAGGAAATTGAGCGTCTCGCCCGCAACAGACCTCTGCCCCTGAACCCTCGCAATCTCCGCCTCAAGCAGAGAGTCTTGCGATTTGGCCGACAACAGCTCGCTGTTTCTTGATTTTCCGAGCCGGATCCGCCCTCCCAATTCCACGATCCGCCTTTCCAACACCCCCTTTTGAGAGATAAGGATCGACGACTCCTCCTCCAGTTCACGGGTCAGCAGAAAGAGCTGCGCCACCTCCGCAAAGAGGAGTTGTCTCGCCCTCTTCACCTCCAGTTCCGTTTTTTTCCGGTCGGCCCTTGAGGCACTGAGCGCCTTGAATTCACGAAACCCCTGAAAGAGCGGCTGCGTCAGCGTGATCGCAACCTCAGGCCGACTCTTCCGCACAAAAGAAGAGCTGAAGGCATCCCCTCCGAGGTCAAGACCCGAGGTGTCCTGAACGATTTCAGAACCACTCGCGGTAAGGTGAGGAAGGACAGTCCCCAACGCCTGATAATACCTCCCCTCCGCCGCCTTGATCTCCTCTTCACGAATCGCGTAACTCTCGGACCTGCGAAGCGCCGCCTCAAACGCCTTTTGAACGGTAAGCTGGTCCTCCGCAAAAAGGGGGGGGAGAATGACTAGAAAAATGAAAGAGAGGAGACGTTTCATTAATCCTTTGAATAGCTAGCTCGTTCCGGTGCTTTTTGGCAACAAAATCCGGGGATTGCCGATCCTAACGGTAGTATGGTCGAACCTGTTTCTTCATCAACACCCAACGCTCCCTACCTGTTTGCCCCTGAAACACTTGAGCAGATCGTCTCCGAGGCGCTTCGGGAAAAGAGCTCTAGTAATAACGACCATCTCTTGGACAATATTACCCGAAGATTAGCCGCTGCTTATCCAAATCACGTCTACACGGGTAATCGTCGATGGATCTGGAACCGGGTCGAGGGGGCGATCGGTGAGATGGCCCTGCTACACGGAAGCGCAAATGAATATCTCCTGTTCTTCCGAACAGTGAATGGAACAAACGGAGGATCGGGGGTCTATAAGGCGGATGTCCACGACATCATGATCCAAGGTGGCATGGTCTGCCGACAATCCGATGGCAGCTTGGAACATTATACGCCGGGCCAGAGAGCGACGCTTAAAAATGGAAGATCCAAAGATTATACAACGACGGATGACTCCTACATGTTGGAGTATGGCCGAGGGGATATCTTCAGTATGTTGCCGACCGGCTTAAGAGAGACGATCACCCTTCCGAGGGTAGGATTTTGGTCCACAGTTCTAACCGTCTGGGATTTTGGAGGCCTGATCCTGCACGACACCTTTCAACGGCTTGAAGAGGATCCCTCTTTTCATGCCATTCCTGGGCTCTGAGCGCCCGATCGCCAATTCTTGACGTTGCATCTGATTATGCTAACCAGTCAAAAGTTTTCCCTTGGGGTGGGGCTTAACCCGATCGGATTAGTTGATGTGAATGAGCGTCGGATTTACTCCGCGCGAATGAACCAAGGGGGGTTGGGGGAGCGCTGGAAGCCTCCCCCATATATAGCATGGAGAAGAGTGAGCGAGACTTAACCCGATCGGACTAGTTGATGTGAATGAGCGTCGGATTCATTCCGCGCGAATGAACCAAGGGGGGTTGGGGGAGCGCTGGAAGCCTCCCCCATTATAATGGGTCGGTAGCTCAGTCGGTAGAGCACTGCCCTTTTAAGGCAGGTGTCCCGGGTTCGAGCCCCGGCCGACCCATATACTGCAGTGGATAGTGTTTAGTGCATAGTGTCTCGTGTTGGATGTCTAGTTGAAAAGGACAGCCGATGAGTTCGTATAAGGAGTTAAAAGTGTGGCAAGCACTATTCACTAAACACTAGTAACTGTTTTCACTGTCCCCATCGTCTAGAGGCCTAGGACATAGGCTTTTCAAGCCTGTAACACGGGTTCGAATCCCGTTGGGGACGCAAAAAATTGGCTCCCGACTTTGACACTTCAAAATAAAAAGTTATTTTATACCGATAGGTTAGAAGCGAGCTTCGGGCTTGTGCCACTACATTTCTGATTTTCCGTAAGGCGGAGCAGTCTGGGAGGGGCCTTGAGTCCGATCGCCGCAAAGAGTTTTTGGGCATTCCCGGCGATGTCGGTCCGAACCCACATCGTTTGTGATTTCACGTTGACCGGTATGGCGCGCACTTCCCGAAGTTCGCGCATCGCTTCGACGACCGTCAGCGCTCTTGGTTTGACGATGTCCTCCTTGACGGCCGGACTCTCCAACATGAGATTCTTTTCTCTCAAACACTTTGTCATCAAGGCTTCACAAAGATAAGCGAGAAAGCAGAGTGTCAAATGGCCGATGATCCTCTGATCCGTCCAATGAAAGACGGGTCGCGCTTTGAGCGTTCCCTTGATCTCGCCGAAGGCGTCCTCGATGATCCACAGCGTTTTGTAGTTGGACACGATCTCTTCGGCCTTCATGTCGGTGACGTTCGTCAGGACGCCGAAGTAACCGTCACGCAGAGCATCCTCGGCGATAGCCTTCTCATTCAGCCGGAAGCCCTTGCCGTCATTCAAGCCCACGACATAACGCTGATACGTCGTGTTGGTCACAAAGACCTTGGCCGTGATCTTTTTCTTCTCAAGCTTCTTTTGGATCTTGGCCAAGACGTCCTCCCGTGCCTTCCGGTCCCGTTCCGCGCGGGCTTTAGACCAGGTGATGATACACCGGTCTCCCTCATGGGTCGTTTCATAAACAGCCAGATTATCATTGATCTTCGTGTAGCGGGCAAAGTCATAGAACTCCGCATGCCGGTCACGGAATACGCCGAGCTTCATCCCGACAATGAACTCACCCTGATTTTCCTTGTCCTCACCGCGCAGAGACTTCAGGTTCTTTTTTGAGAAGAGGCCCCGATCTCCTACGAAGATAAATCGCCGTACATTAAACTTCTCGCGCATCTTTTTCACAATGTCGGCGACCGTCTTCCCCTCGAACGTATTCCCCGGATACACCTCAAAGCCCAAGGGAGTTCCGTCGGGGGCCACCAAAAGTCCCAGGACGACTTGAGTGCAGTCGCTCCTCCGCTCCTTGCTGTACCCAAATCGTCTGAGCGTCCCGATGTCCACGCGGGTGCTTTCAAAACGAAGCGTCGTCAGATCATAGAGAACAACATCCACCTGGGCGTTCAAAAGATTGCGGTCATGCCAGTACAGATTCTTTTCGATCTCTTCCTTGTGCTCCGCCAGGACATCCAGAGCACGATAGAGTTGATGGAGGCCCATCTCCTGCTCGATCATTTCCGGATAAAACCTCTTCTGCCAGTGCTCGAAGACCTTCAACTTCGACCCCGGTTTCACAAAGCGCGAGGCGATCATCGTGAAAACCAATTTGTGCAGATCAAAACCGAGCTTGGGATGTTTGCTGGAAACATCGGCGAGAACCGAACGAATGCCGCTCTTTTCAAACAAGCGGTCCAGAACGAGCAAGGGTCCCAAAATGAAAGTCTCATCGATGGAGATTGTTTTGGCCAGCTCCAGGACGGTGAAAATCTCCTTGTGCTTGGCGATGGCCGCGATCACATCGTCCATGCGATCCTCTCCGGCCTTGCCTAACGAGAGAAGCGTGCGATGACGGACCACTCCATTGTCACGATAAGACTCAACCAGATGATAGTACGACTGTCCTGATGAATTGATGGTCGTCTTGATGAACATAGACCGAAGGTCTACCACAAGAAAACCAGAAAATCACAGGGAAATAAGCGCCCGCTTGAAGATTGTTCACTACACTTTTCGCAAAACCAAAACTGACCCTGAGATTTTTCAGGCACTTGACCTCGGTCGGTCATCGGGAAGTGTCAAAGTCGGGATTGGCTCGGACCCTCGTGGTTTGAGCCAATTTTTTTCGATCTCGATGCGGGATGAGAAGCCGACCCGAAGCGCTGCCAACGGCAGAAAAGTGAGGCCCGGCTTACTCCGGGCCGAACGGCAGCAAGGGCGGCCGGATCCTGGAGGAGGCGCAAAGCGCCGGGGGAAGGATGAATCCCGTTGGGGACGCAAGTTGCAAAACGGGGCCGCCGCATGTCATATGTCAAGCCTTGACCCCCTACTCACCTTGTTGGCTTAACCACAATTGAGCTTCTCGCAGTGATTTTACCGTAATGCTTTTTATTGGAACGCCTCTGGCGATAATATCACAGGAGTCTTTTTGACACTTGATGTAGACATCAAGAATATCAATCCCACCACTCTTACGTGGTTCCGCTCGTTGGATTGAAATCCCATCCTTTTTGACTGCGATCTTATCAGGGCACCATGGGAGCATCATGTACTTATCATTAGGTAGGCCATAAAGACCGAAATGATCTCTTAAATAGTCCCAAGCACGCTCAAGTTTGCTGTCGCAGGTATTTGCCATGACAAACGTCTCCTATTGATTGTAGCCATTCTCGTCACAGCTAAAAATGAGTTGCTTTCTTTTCAAATATACCTATGGGGTCAAGCCTTGACCCCATACAGATAATATTAAATTGACTTCGTACCATTATAAGGGCACACTTCTGTAGCGATGCTTGAGATTCGGTATTTCCGAACCGCACGAGGGGACGAACCGGCACGTGATTACATTCAAGAGTTGCCCGCGAAAGAGCGGGCTAAAATCGAGGGGTGTCTCTCCGTACTGGGAATGACAGGTAAACTTGAAATGCCTCATGGGAAAAAACTGGTGGGACACAAGAATCTTTTCGAGGTTCGGTCAGGACGCCATCGGATTTTGTATGCGTTCCATGAAGGAGAGGTTGTCCTGCTAAGCGCCTTTATGAAGAAATCGCAAGAGACTCCGAAGGGTGAGATTGAACTCGCCAAAAGGAGATTAGAGAATTACGTAAATATGGGAGGGTAATACGATGAGCAAAACCAATCCACACCGAGGATCGAGTTTTAACGACCACCTCAGGGAAGAATTAAAAGACCCTGAATTTCGGCGGGAGTTTGAAAAGGCCCGCGCCGAAATTGTGATCGGCCAGATGGTCCGGAGGATCGTCAAACAGCAACGATTAACGATCCGCCAGCTTGCCAAGCGAATGAAAAGTAGTGTCTCTCAGGTACAAAGGCTGATGAGTAACGCCAATGTGAGTATTGATGCCCTGGCGAAATTTGCTGCTGCGACGGGTAAGAAGCTTTCTATTCAACTCAAATAAAAGGCCTCATGCCGCCATCGCCATTTCCCGACAGGCGGTTCGAAAACCCTCTAGTTGGGGACACAGTGATAGGTCGTTGATATTTCTTAAGTATTTGATTTTTCGAGGCATGGCCATGACCATATAGTGCCAGATTTTCCGCCTTAGACCGGTCAAACGATAGTCGTTGGCACCCAGATGGCACCGAAAAAACGACCCTGTTTCGAAGATCCTCTTCACCCCTCACACTGAGTAGCCCTTGCCATTCTTAATAGTATAGTGTACTGTATTGCTATAAATGGCAAAGTTTAAATTCACCCTCTGGTTGGCTTATTGGTATCTTCAAGCCGAGAACTTTGAATTTCAGTGGGATCAGGGCAACTCCACCAAGAGTGTTGTCAAGCATGGGGTAACGACCGAGGAGGTTGAGTCTGTCTTAACCCTCAAAATGGCGGTTCCCATTGGCAGGCAGGTTTCACCGGCCGTTGATGAGGAAAGACTGTGCGTTGTTGGTCCCTCTCAGGAGGGTCGAATGCTTTCCATCGTTTTTACCTTACGAGATGGACGGGTACGCCCGATTAGTTCGCGAATCGCCAATCGTAACGAAAGGAGACGTTATGAAGAAATACGCAAAACAATCCAAAAGCTATAACCGCATTGATTTTGACCCCAAGGAAATCATTGCAGGCATGAGCCGCTTGAAAGGCAGCCAGCGTAAGCCAACCAGTGTTGCGCTTGAAGAAGAATTGCTCGATGAACTTAAATCACTCGCTGACAAGAGAGGTGTCCCTTATCAGGTCCTTATGCGCCTTTTAATAGCGGATGGGGTCAAGCGATTGAAAGCGGCGTAAATTCCTTGCACGCAGTTCGAAAACCCTCTAGGAAGGGACGCAAATTACAAAACGGGGCAGGTCACTTCTTACGCACTGTTCTCTCTAGAGAACACATAATTGCCCTCAGTAAGGTTTTCTTGGTAACGAACCGACCTTTCCGGTTGAGAATAATTTTATGAGAATGTCAACTGACGGAATTTTGGCGATAGCTTTACCACAATTCCGCAGTTGCCGAATTGTGAAGGGGAAATGGTTGATCCCACCGATTTGAAGCGGGAGATTTTTTTACAAAAAAGAATTGGAGGAATTTATGGCAGAGACAAAACCGGCGAATGAATGCACATGCACAAACCCATTTGTGAAGATCGAAGGAGGCCCTTTTCAACTGGGCTCGCCCGGAGCTACTCCTTTATCAGATGAACAACATCTAAGAAGTGTCATCATTTCCGATTTTGAAATTCAGCAACACGAGGTTTCCATTGGGGAAGTTAGAGATTTGAATGAAACAGCGGGAAAAGTGCTTGGAGCCGTTTTGTCGGGTTGTAAAGGGACCACTCCTGACACATTTTTTTTGGAGGTCAAGATGGGTGAGTCCGAAAGTGCTTTGCAGAAGCGTGCCCAACAAATTGCTGGCCAGTTACAATGTAACTCTGATACCCCCCTCAAGCGCCAACCCAAGATAGAGATTCCGACTGTCGATTTTTCGGCTAACAGAATCAATCGTGGAGGAGACACATACCCGGTGCAGGGCCTGAAGTGGCAAGAGGCAATGGATTATTGTGTAGCAATCGGCGCCACTTTGGCAACCGCGGCACAATTGGAGTACGTCTCTGACACGGGTGGAGCGACTCCCAATGCCGTCACTGATAAAAATAGCAACAACAGTCCCGCTCCTGTCTGTGGTCCAGAGGCAGAAAGGCGCCGTAACAGATATGGCGTTGGTGATATCGAAGGGAATCTTTGGGAATTGACTTCGGATCAATATGATCCTGAGTTTTATAGCAGAGTGCGTGATTGTGCAAAAGATCCGAGTAATCCGGTGACTAAACCGGAGGATCAGAAGTCAGAAGTTCGCGGCGGTTCCTTCGACGACGATGCGAGGGACGCGCGGGCGGCCAATCGCGACTACGACTATCCGTCTTACCGCTACGGCGTCGATGGGTTTCGTTGCGCGCGTTAGTGGCCCCAGGACTCCAACCGGTACTTATTTTTCTGTGAAGATCGTCTCGATCTGGGTGGCTACAGTCGAACGGCTGAATTGAAGGCCCATGTAGGAGGGCGGTTCACGGAGTGCGGCAAGAAGTCTGGATCGGTCATCCTCGTTAAGCCGTCCCCTCTCCGACAGGGCAAAGGAAACGACGCACCAATTAAATGAGATCGGATCTTTGATGCCTCGGGCCTGCCCCAGAAATTGATCCGTTGACAGGGTTCCAGAATGGACTTTGGCATGATCCACGATGAATTGATCATTTAAGGATTTTGAATCCCACGGGTAACTTAAGGCGTCGACCTCGCGGAGGTTTGTCGTGAGTAACTTAACCGTCTCCCAATCATACCGGTCTGATTTCTTCAGGTTCTCTGCATAATCCAGGAGTAGCAGGTTGTAGTGCGCCGTCCACCGCACCAGTGCCGCATGCCACAGAAATTTGGCCGGAGTCATGGTATCCATGCGTGGCTCCAGGTAAGAGCGGATCAGAAAAATATTCATCCTGTCGGTATCCCCGTCATATCCGGGACTATCATACTCGAGCAACGCCCGGTTCAGTGCCACCACCATCGGCCAATCAAACCTTCCAGCCTGTTGCATCGCCTCCGCGTACCGTCGGATCAAGCGATTTCCACTTGACAGATACGGATACTGCCGTGCGTAAAAGGAAACTTCGCTGGACAAGAGGGTATCAAGTCTCGGTTCCAGGTAGGCGTCCATCACCCGCTCATAGGTCTCCTCACGGTAGAGCCGGGTTTGATCGAGAACAAGGACAACCTTTGGACGATTCAGGTGGTGATCAATATCTTCCCCGGGAAAAGGCGAAATTGTCTTCTTATCAATCGCCCATTCCGCGAGCCCTTCGAGCAGAGGGACCATTTCTGTTTGCCAGTCGAACAAGGGGGTGTTGTGGAGCTGGGCATATTTCTCGATCGCCGCGTTTTTCTTCATCGCGGCGTTTCTCGGGTCCGGATCTAGGTCTGCCCGGGAGAGGAACCTCAGGAATTGGGCCGTATTAAGCTCGCTAAAGCAGTAACTGGTCGCATAGTAGGGGGGTTGGCCCGGCTCATGGTTTAGTTCGGCCTTGGCGAAGTTATCGAGACAGGTCCCAAGCTTGAGCCTGTCCTCCTCAGATTCCTCCGGTTCCCTGGTACGAGTCTGGCACGCGAGTGCAAGCACCGCTGCCGCCCCACCCCAACGAAACACCGACGGAACAATAGAGGTAACCATGATCTCTCCTTCTGTCACCCCTTCTCGCACTCCCCTCCAGCGAAGTTGTTACAAAAATCCCTTTGAAAGCCGGTTCGGACGTTGTGCTGGTTCCCATGACAACCATTTCAGATCTTGTTCGATTAGGGGGCATGGGACGATCGATTTCATTGCCTGTGGCCTCCTCTGATAACGCACGGCATTGGCCCGACAAAACCGTCCCCACTGTTCCCCGTGAAAGGAATCAAGAAGTTCCCGGCCAATCCGAATTTCGGTTGGTGGGACGTTCCGACGGAAAAGTAACAAAACGCAACCAGGCACAGAAATTCAAACCGCTGCGGTTCACACCGTTTCATCAGGTTGCCACCTGGAATCACCCCGTCCCTCTGAGGGTCAAGGTGAGTCTCGATGAAACCTATCATCACCAATTTTCAACGACAAAACTGGATGGCCTTGAGGTCGATTTTTTTATCCGAAAAAGGGACGGCTCATCGGTAAAGATCGGGACAGCGACGACCGATGCCGAAGGGTATGCCACACTCTATTATCAATCAGATTCAGGCGACTCCGTCATCAACATCACACATCGACTTCGCTCTAACAGACATGGTCATGCCACCATGACCGGAAAACTGTACCGTCTTCGTCCGGAACAGGCCGTTGTGGCGATCGACCTCGATGATCTCTGGCGACGGGGAGGGTTCAAGGAGGTGAAGGGGATTGTCCAGTCAATACGTAAACAGGGCTATCAACCGATCCTTCTTGTGAATACGATCAACACCGCCTCAACCTATGAAAAGGTCGTGAAGGATCTTGAATCGCTGAATCTGCCGGTCTTGTATAATGATACTCGGTATAGCGGTTTTCATCGGGACCACCAGGGATTTGGAGAGGCACAGCTCGAGAAACTGAAACGGCTCAAATTTGAGGCGGGAGTCCCGATCGTTGCCGTTTACAGTCGGCCTGTCAGAAACGAAGAGGCCTATCTTCATCATGGTATCAAACGACTCTCTTGGGAGGCGAATCTGGATCTGGAGGGGAGGTCTCTGGTTGAATCTTTTGAAAAATTCCGTCGGCAGGTGGACCATCCCGATTTTGATCTAGAAACGTTTCTCTGGGACGGTTTGACAGACTCCCGTTGGGAGACGGGAAATAACTTTCAATTCTATTTTAAGGGAGAAGAGGCCTTTGAAGCCTTACTAGCGATGATCGATCATGCCAAGACGTTCCTCTCGATCCGGAACGCCTCAAATATCCAGGATGATGCGCATGGCAGGGAGCTCCGAAGGCATTTGCTCGAGAAGGCCCGTCCGGACCCCCAAAAACAGGGACCTCAGATTCGAATGATGATGGATGGGTTGCTCGGTGATGTCGCTTTTGCCTCAAACCCCAGCTTTACCTGGGCGCCCCAACAGTTTGTTGACTCATTAAAAGGAATGGGAGTCGACTATGTAACGATTCCGGTCGATCATCATATCGACCATGATGAGCCGTTCTGGGGGATCGTCACACGACACCATACGAAATTTACGATTGCCGATAACGGAGGACGGGCTGTTGCCTATGGAGGAGGGCGTCATTTTTCCAGTGGATCGTTTGACGAGCGGATCCCTCCCTCCGAAGGTGTCAACCTTGTTGAGTGGCTAGGGGGAATCGAGAAAGGGGGACTTCATGACCTGAGTTTTACGGTAGAGGGGCCGATCGTTCGAACAATCCACGAAAGATTTCTCGATGATTTTGAATCAAGCGGTGGAAGGCCGGTCAGTGCTGAAGAGCGGAAACGTCTTCTTTCGCCCAATCTGTATCGTTCCTCCTCCGGATCGGTCGAATCGACACCGGTCCGGTTTATTCCTCATCATAGTTACCAGGATCAGAACTGCCTGAATGTTTTGTTTCGTCTACTGGAGGATCCGAAATCAAAAGAGGTAACCTTCGTAAACTCGTTTATCCCGACCGAAGAGATGATCGAGGGGATGAAACTCGCTGCCCGCAATGGGAAGGAGGTTCGATGGGTTGTCGGCAGTATCGCGAATATCTACGACTGGATCCGGGATCCACGACTGGAAGGGTTGTTACGGGCCGGCGTGAAGATCTACATCCTGCCGGAGCGCTTTCACACGAAGCTCTATGGGAACTCCCGTTACTACGCCTTCGGCAATCATAATCTGGACAGCCCTTCCCTCCGTGATGAGGAAGATCTGACCGTTGTGCCGAAAGATTCGCCGGCTGGAAGGGATCTGGATCGGTATGTCGAGAGGTTGTTGGCGCAGGCGACGCCGCTCCATGTCGGATGGCAACAGGGAGAGGATCTCTCCCAGATTTTGGAGAGGGCCTACCAGCTGGAAAAACCGTCAGAGGAAGAGATCTCCAAGGAACCGAAGCCTCATACCTTTTGGGAGCTGGCGAATCATGTCGCCCTTGAGGGGCTTGAGATCACACAAACAGCGGTATCGGGTGTTGCTCGAGAGGTCGCTCATGGTCGTTTCATACCCCATCTGAGAGGGACTATTACCGAACTCGACGGTCAGCTGGGGGGAGGTGTTGATGCCGGTTTTGGAAGTATCGGGGAGAGGTATGTTCCGAAACCGAAGGAGACCTGGCGTACCTTTTTCCTCAGCCAACACGCCCTCAATTTTGGGTTTTATTTTTATGATCAAGACTTCATTGGGACGATGCGGTATGCCGGTCGGGCCGCCCCGATTCAGCTTCACCTGGGAGATTTCACACCGCAGATCAGTTGGGATCAATATGTGGGGCTGACATTTGTCGAATCCTTGGGAAACAAGTTCGGGATACGTCTCCAGAGCGGCAACTACGTCAATCTCCAGGGGGAGACACTGGGGGCCCGGATCGGTATGTTGAACGGATATGAATTTTTGCGTCCCCTCCCCTCATTTGACCCGATCACGATCGAACCGGTTGTGATGAATCCGGGCGCTCTGACCCTTACCCTTGATACCTCGGTGACTGTCGAAGGGGAGCGAACCCGTTATTCTGTCGGACCTTTTACCACCTTTGAGCCTTATTCCACAAATTTGGGCTATGGTCTCTTTGGCCGATTACAGTGGTACTCGCGGTACCCCCGCGATGAGATCCTCACACTCACAGGCTCTATCCAAAAAACGGAAGGGGATCTGCGATCCCTCCTTTCGCTGGAAATTCCGTTTACCGGTCCATGAAGTCAGCGGGTAAATGGTTTGATTATTTTTCGAACTCCCCTCGGAAACTTTGAGGGACATATTTTTGGCAATGGAGGAGGCATTCAGTCGCCAGCAAACCCTTCCATCTTGCCGCGGGAAACTTCATTCCACTGTCACAATTTTGAGATTCAAAGTGATATTCCGATGCCCCCGAAGATGTTCCCGGTAGAGGAAGATCAGCCGGTCCCCTTTTTGGACCGTTCCCTTTTTCTTCAAGATCGAAAGTCCCGCGACAATCCGGCGATCGGCCTTCCCGTGGGTCATATTGATTGGAAAAACCCCCCAGTAAAGATTCAGCTGACGATAGGCGGTTGGGGTCGCGGCCAGCGAGAAGATCGGCTGTTTGGGATGCATCTTCGAGATCACTTTAGTGAGGGTCCCCTGCCGTGTTGAAAGCACAATCGCCCGCGCACCGATATCATCGGCAGTCTGCATCGCATTGAACATAAAGGCCTCTTCAAGTGTCGTGACGCCAAAATCGGCGGGAGTCTTGCGAAAGGTCTTTTGGATCATATGTTGTTCAACCTCGAGAATGATCTTCTGCATCATCGCACAGGCCTCAACCGGATATTTCCCACTGGAAGTTTCACCGGTTAGCAGGGCGGCATCAACCCCGGCGTAGATAGCGCTGGCGACATCGCTCGCCTCGGCACGAGTCGGCACCGGACTTGAGCGCATCGAATCAAGCATCTGAGTCGCAACAATGACCGGCTTTTTTCTGACACGACACGATTCAATCAGCTGTTTCTGAACCACCGGAACACGTTCGGAGGGAAGCTCGATCCCCAAGTCGCCACGCGCAATCAGGATCCCATCGCTCTCTTCAATAATCCCCTCCATCTGCTCAACGGCCTCCGGTTTTTCGATCTTGGCAATGACCAGCGGCAGTGACCGAGTCTTGCTTTGCGCAATAACCTTCTTCAAATCACGGATGTCCTGAGGCTTCCGAACAAACGAAAGGGCGATAAAATCAACTTTATGGCGTAAACCCCACGCCAAATCGATCCGGTCTTTTTTTCTTAAGATGGGGAGTTTTCCCCGGTAGTGCGGAATATTAATCCCCTTGCGCGACTCCAAAACACCACCATAAACGACCCGGACCCAAACGCTCTGCCCCTCTTTGCGAATCACCTCGGTTTGGATCAATCCATCATCCATATAGATTTTTTGCCCCACGACAACCGCCTTCGGGAGCCCTTGAAATGGGATCGGGATGATATTCTGCTTTTCATCGGGCCCCTTGTCATAAGCCAACTGCCATGTCTCCTTGGCGTTCAGGATATAGGGATTCGGGAGGTCACCGACACGAAGCTTGGGTCCCTGCAGGTCGAGCATGATCCCGATCGATTGCTTTAATCTCTTTTCGATCTTACGAATTCTCTTGAGGTGTCGAAGGCGGCTCTGGAGGTCACCATGCGAACAATTGATCCGGGCGACCGACATCCCGCTTCTCACCAGCTCGGCAATTTTTTTATCGGAATCAACGCTCGGCCCGACGGTACAAATAATTTTTGTCCGATTCATGAGATCTCCCTATAGTCAGTTTTGCCATTATTCTCAAAGGGGAAAGTCTAGGCACCTCTACTGTTAGCCGAGAGCGCCTCTCCAAAATAGCCGGCCGCGACAACCGTGAGACCCGGAGTTAAATAAGAGGTCAGCGAAACAAGGGCGGTGAGAGAAGCCAAAAGGAGTTCTTTGCCTGTCCCCAGTCTTGCCAGATGGAGTAAGGCAAAAGAACTGGCCCGGATCTCTTCGTACAAGATAGGGCTATAAACAAGCGTGAGGAGGGATCCGAGTAACCAGGGAGAGGAGGCATCAGTGGCCGCATCGATTCGACAGTAGTAGACGTTGGCTAACGAAAAAACACCCATGGCCCCCATCAACCTTATTTTCCCTTGGCGGTGAAAGAAATTTCGGACATCGTCTGAAATCTTGAAATATCCCCTGGGGAGACAATGGCCTAACTCATGAAGCTGTGAAAAGGCATGCGGGCTGCCATGGGGAATGATGACAATATGGCCGGTCTTCAGACGAATGATCTGTTCTGCCCCTCCTCCATAGAGGATTCTCACGGAGTCACCCAGATGATATCGGGCAAGAAAATGTTTCTGATGCTCAATAAATCTCCTGCCATCGGAGGATGCCATAAATTCATTAAACCTTCTGTCCGTCGGGACAAAGGGATCTTTGATGAATTCAAGCGTCCCTCCTCCCCGGCGCAAATGAAATATCTCTCCTTGGGTAGAGATGTACCGATCCGGCTCTTCGGCCAAAACCGTTTCAAAGCGGTTTGAAATCCCATTCACCACTTTTTTCAGTCCGCTCGCTAACCCCAATGACCCAAGAACGGCAAACCCGGACAGAAGACCCTCGATTGCAAAAAAATCCATCTTGGCTCCTTTATCGATCAGAGAGGGGATGAGTTGTCCACTTTGTTTGTGTACATATATATATATTATTATAATAAAATTTATAAAAATATATTAAATACAAATACTTATTTTAATCATTGTGTTCAAATGAATACATAAAATACATTTAATCGTTGAAGTCATTTTGATATATTCTTATAATCGGCTTCACATAAGGGGGACCCATGAGACTCACTATCAGAAATAAAATAGCACTCCTTCTAATAATCCTTTTTCCGATGATCGCCTGTCTCAGCTCCGGACCAGGAGGGGGCAATGACAGCTCTACCAGTTCGGGAAGCTCAGGCAGTTCAGGAAGCACCACACGCGGTACAACAGGTGGCACTGAGACTGGTTCGAGTGAAGGATCCAATGACGACAATGATGACTCTGACGTGGACTCCTCCGGAGGGGGAACGACCGGTGGTTCCGGCAATACCATCACGGTATCAGGCCAGTTTTCCAAACTCTCGGTACTAAACCTGGATACTCCGGAATTACTCGTGGATAAAGAGGTTGCCACCTCAGGCACCATTACCGATGTGATGGCTGTCAATCCAGCCACAGGGGGGACCGGTTGTCGAACCAATTCGGTCGAATCGTCAGGGCATTTTGAGATTAGTCTGACGAAGGGCAAGCCATGGTTCTTTTACTTCTTCAACAGGAATGCACGGGGCCGGAGCATGTTTCTAGGGCGCTTCTATTCCAGAACGTTAGATACCCTTGTACCAACAAGTACATCAAACGATCTTGACCTGGAGAACATCGGTATCGATCCAACGAACGGGACCGCCACCTCCAGCAAGGACCACTCGGACCTTTTATCCGGTTTAGGGCTGGACGCAGATCGGGCCGAGCAGTTCGGGGAACAGGATGATCTAACACGTCGTTATAGCAACCCCGATATCGATGGGGATGGGGAGATCGATTGTGGGAATTCCAATAAAAACTTCATGCTCGATTTTCATATCCGCTACGATATGAAAAAAAACAACCAGACGGTTTCGGTCACTGATCTCGTTGATCAATTCCTGGATAGTTCTGTCACAACAGCAACCTATACCGGCACGGGGGTCTATGTTGCCTACCCCTCCATTTTTTCAAGTCTCGACACCGGTTCGGCAACCTTTGTCGGTTCCGATGTAACAACCTCCGAGGGAGGAAGTATTCCGGCCAACACACCCACCAGCGCAGTGACAACAAACAACTTTGGCAACCACAAAGGATTTGGTCCTAATCTGACCAGTTCCTCCGAACTTCCTGACGGGGAGATTCAATACAAAATCGGTGGTGAAACACTGACCTTTACAGATGTCCAAACCCCTTCCTTAACAGAGATTACGGCGCCAACAGGCCGTATCTTTCCCTTTTTAAAACTGATTAAAAAGTCTGCTTCCTGCACGGAAAGCTGCACCCTTTCCGGCATCGGTTACCAATGGATGAAAAAACAATCGAACGGCTGGGTCGAGGCGACACAAACAGACCTTGATTTTCTTGTCGCAAGTGGGGGTGGCTATTTTGGATTCCGGGTTGGCTCTGAAGATAATGCAAACAAGACGGTTAGTTTTACAATTCCTGCCACAAGCCTTTCAGGAACCATCGACTGGAGCTCCACGAATGCTAGTCTTTCGGGCGTTACCGCCTCTGAGCTCCTGGACATAACGGTAAATCAGATCTGCCACGTTGGCTTAAGCCACGATGACAAATTGGGGATGAGGTATTTTCAGGGCATTCAGAACGCCGAGGGGGGTTGCTCAGTACAATGAGACAGGAATCAAAAATCAATCTGTTCCAGTATCGGGATTACCGTCAGTATCTTAGGGATTGGTATCAGGAATCAAAAAAGAGGAGGGGATTTTCGTTTCGAGCGTTTGCGAAACAGGCCGGATTTAAATCAAGCAACTTTATGATGCTGGTTATCCAGGCGAAGAGAAATTTGACGGAAGAATCCCTCAAAAAATTCATGGCGGGACTTAAGCTCAACAAACAGGAGCAGGAATTCTTCAGAAATCTTGTTTTTTTCAACCAGTCGGAGACTCATGAGGATAAAAACTACTACTACGGGTTGCTCCTTCAATCGAGAAAATTAAATGAGCTCAAACCGATCGAGAAACAACACTATGACTATTACTCCGCCTGGTACCATCCGGTTGTGCGTGAATTGGTTATCTCAAAAGATTTTGATGGTACACCGGAATGGATTGCAAAGCGGATTTTTCCCAAAATTACTCCCCATCAGGCCGCTAAATCGATAGAGCTTTTGCATCAGTTGGGCATGATTGAAAAAACAGGGTCTCAGGGCTGGAAACAGACGAGCCCTATGATATCGACAGGACCTGAACTGACCTCTTTAGTCGTTCACAACTATCACAAATCATTGCTGGATCTTTCGAAGGAGGTCATGGACCTACTTTCGCTTCATCACCGGGATACCAGCGCGATGACACTCGGTGTTTCTAAGGGACAATTGCCTGAACTCAAAGAGAAGATCCGCGGTTTTCGTCGGGAGATCCTCAAGATGGTTTCCCAATGTGAGGTCCCGGAAGAGGTGGTTCAGCTCAACATCCAGTTTTATCCCGTTACGGCAGTGGCTGACTCATAAACCCGATGCTTGCGGCAGAAAGCCGCTAAAACATAAACCGTCGCATCGAAATATTCATCAGAAAGCTGATCCCAATGAGAATCGTTACAACGGACGAGCCTCCGTAGGAAAGAATCGGCAGTGTGACCCCGGTAAGAGGTATCAGTCCCAGCACGCCTCCCAGATTGATCACAACCTGCCAAAAGAGGATTGCCGAGATTCCTAGTCCTAAAAATATCCCAAACCTCTCTCTCGCCTTGGAGGCGATCTGCAGACCGAATGAGATCAGCGTGGCGTAGAGAAAGAGCGTGAAAAACGATCCCACCCATCCCCACTCCTCGGCCAGCACCGGAAAGATAAAATCGGTATGCCGCTCCGGAAGGTAGAGAAGTTTGCTATGCATCCCCTGCAGGTAGCCCTTGCCAAAAACGCGCCCCGATCCGACCGTAATCTTTGATTGGAGGAGATGATACCCTTCTCCCCTGGTGTCTTCACTCGGGTGCAAAAATGCCTCAATCCTGGATTTCTGATGCGGCGAAAGAACAAATTTATACGAAACAATCCCGCTGATCAAAAGCAAAACAGAGAGAATTAACACAACCTTCCTCTGAATGCCCGCAAAGGCGAAGAGGGAGGCCGACAGGAATATAAAGAAAAGGGCCGATCCCATATCCTTCCCCAAAACGATAAGAACGATCGGGAGAAGGGCCATGATCCCCGGACGAACCAGTTCAATTAATTGATAGGAAGATCGTCCCGGGGGATTGTCTGAAAAAAAACGGGCAAAGGCAATGACAAGGGAGATCTTCGCAAGTTCCGCTGGTTGCAGGTTGAGTCCGCCAATCACGAGCCAGTTTCGATTTCCGCCAACTGTTTTTCCGAAAAAAACGACCAGGAGCAAAAGGACCAACGTGACAAAATAAACGGGATAGGAAAAACGGATCCAGAGACGATAATCGATAAAAAGAAGGAGGGCCCCAAGAAGCAGTCCAAGGCCGATCCAGAGCCCCTGAGACCAGACGAATGATGAAATCCCTCCCTTCGTCAAATTATAGGTGGCACTATGGAGATTGACGAGGGAAATAGCGCAAAGGCCAATAAGCGTCCAAAAAAGCGGCCAGTGAAACCGTGACTGAAATTTCTTGTCGATCATTCCCTAACGGCTCCTTCCGAAGCACTCTGCATGAATTTCTCTACAACCACTTTGGCAATCGGCGCTGCGGCCTGGGCACCAAACCCGCCATGTTCCACGAGAACCGCCACGGCAATCTGTGGATTTGAAACCGGCGCAAAGGCAACGAACCAGGCATGATCCTCAAATCTGCCTGTCCCCCCTACCCTTTTTTTCGCCTCTTCACTGATCACCTGTGCCGTTCCGGTCTTGCCGCCCATCGCCACAAGAGAGGAGCGGCTCCCATAAGCGGTCCCCTGCGGAGTGGCTACAACATCCGCCAGGGCCGCCCGAACAAGCGAAAGGTTCTCCTCCGACACGGGGATTCTGACCGATACATCTTGTTCTCCTTCAAAAAAAGGAGCCTGAATCTCCCCCTCATCCCTCTGAACCGACTGGGCTAAATGGGGTCTCAACGATCTTCCACCATTTGCCACGATTGCCATCATCCGGGCGCTCTGGAGGGGCGTCACCAAAACAGATCCCTGTCCCACCGCAATCGAAAGATTTTCACCAGCATACCAAGGCTCTCCAAACGCCTTCTTCTTCCACTCTTCTGTCGGGATGAGGCCCTCTTTCTCACTCCACAGATCAATTCCGGTCTTTTCGCCCAACCCAAGGTAATGGGCATACTTCGCCAGACGGTCAGCACCCAGCCTTAACCCCAATTCATAAAAGAAGGTGTCGCAGGACTGAACCAATGCCTCATGAAGAGAAACCGATCCATGTCCCCCTTCCCGCCAGCAACGGAAAAAACGGCCTCCAAACCTCATCCCTCCCCCACAATACAATTTCTCATCGGGACGAATGACCTTTTCTTCCAAAGCAGCGATGGCGGTCACAATTTTGTAGGTCGAACCAGGCGGATAAGGTTGCAGGGCCCGATGAAGGAAAATTTTGGCCGGGTCTGCCACGAGCAATTTCCAGCGATCTGAAGAAATCGTCGTGGTGAGTTCGGCGGGGTCAAAAGAGGGGCGGCTCACCAGGGCCAACACCTCTCCATTGCGGATATCAAGTAGAACCAGGGCACCACTCTTCTGCTGAAAGGCAAATTCCGCTGTTTCCTGAAGCTCCTTGTCAATACTAAGAACGAGGTCGGCCCCCTGACGTGGAGGGATATCCTTGAGAAGCCCCTGCACTTCCTCACCGGAAATTTCCTGTCCGATCGCGTTAACGAGCTTCTGCCAAACCCCATCTTCCCCCTTCAAACTCGACTCCCAAAATCCCTCCAGACCGCTGGACCCTACCAAATCTCCGAGCCAATAGCGGTTCGGGAATTCACTCTGCAGTTTCTTAAAGGTTTCCGGCGAGACCTCGCTTAAATATCCGAAGGTCAGCGCCGCCAGAAAACCGGAGGGGTGGCGACGGAGCGGACGTGGAATAATCTCAACGCCTCTTAAGTCATAGGAATCGGGAAGACCGTTGGCGGTAACTCGCATCACCTTCAGTTTCGCCGCGAGGTCATAGGGGAGATCCGTCCAGATCCGAAGGGGATAAAAAGGAGGTAGCTCCTTGACCCAACGCCAGCGAAAATCAAAGAGATCCCCGGAAATTCCTGTTAGTTTCATGAGGCTTTCTTTCAACAATTTCCTGTCCCGAACATACTGGGGGATCACGGCCAGATCAAAAGAGGGCCGGTTTTCAACAAGGACCCTCTTTTTTCGGTCCAAGATCAGACCACGCGCCGCCGGAATTCTGATCTCCTTGACGGTATGTTCGGAAGAGAGGATCCAGAAAAAATCCCCACGAACGATCTGCAAGACAAAAAGGCGGAGAAGGATGAAGAGGAGAGCAACCCCCAAGGCAACATAACAAAAAACAAAACGTCTGGAGAGTTCCTTCACCCCTTCCTGCGGGAAATCAAGCATGGTGCTAACCCTTCTCCTGCCACTTTGCTTCAAGCCGGGCCAGCAAGGGGAAAAGAACCAGTGCAATACTTGTTTGAAGCAGAGAGAACAACGTCCACAGCCCCAAGGAGGAAAAGAGATCTCCCCTCCCCAAGAGAAAGGATTCCGTTCCTTTCTGAAAAATAGAAAAAATGAAAACCAGAAAGAGCCGCATCAAGATCCCCTCAAGATAGAGTGCTTCCCGGGCTAGATGGGCAAGGACAAAAAGAAACAGATAAGTCAGGCTCACAACACCTGGGAGAGGAGAGGCCAACGCCTCCATAGCAAGTCCCGCAACGAGCACCGCCAACCCTCCTAACCAGAAAGAGCCTGTCATTGCGAGATGGATGACCAACAGGAGAGGAAGATCCGCTTTGACCTGAGACGAGGGCCAGCACCAAAACCCCCCTTGGAGGGTCACTCCGACGAGGAAAACCGCAATAAAAAAAAGCGCTTTTTTCATGATGGCCGGATCACAAGAACCTCTTGCACTTTGTTCATCTCGACCGAGGGGACAATCTCTCCGTTGAGAAAGAGCTCCCCCTCCTCCCCTTTCACGTATCGAACAGTCCCAATCGGAATATCGGCCGGGAACACCTCATCCAGTCCGGAGGTTACGAGCTCATCTCCCACAATCACTTCACTCGATCGATCCCAAAACTCGAGGGCGCCTATAAACAGAGGTCGGGAAAAACCAATCTCCTTTCCATGTCCAACGACCAAACCCCGCGCTCCTGTCCGTACAACGCGGGCATCAACCGAACTTGTGGGATCTGTGACAAGAAGCACCTTGGACCGGTGGGGCCCCGCCTCGATCACCCTCCCGACGAGCCCTCGGGAGGTGATCACAGGAAACCCTCGACGAACCCCCTCCTCTCGACCCCGATTGATAAAGAGGATATCAAACTCCCCCATAATCGGATAAGAAACAATGCGCGCGGTGATCGCTTCTGAGATCTCATCCCTTTTTATTTCCAGGAGATCCGTGAGACGTTCATTCTCACGCTGCCAGGCCTCGCAAAGAGTCTGAGATTCTCTTAAAAGTTCGTTCTCTTTTTGCAGGCTTTCATTTTCCCTCTCAACTTCCATGAGATGAATGTACCGATAAAAAACAGAAGAGAACCCACTCCTTACCCACAGAACGCTGCCAATCACCGGGGTCACGATCATTTTGGAGCCTCCATAAATCCAACGGACAAAGAAGGGGGCCGCGTCAGGCTGGTGGCGATTCTGATAGAGAGAAAACGAAAGCGCCACGAGGATAAGAATGAAAACGATTTTATGTAAGTAACGTCGGTTGCTTTTCAAGATATTGTGATGCCACGCAGTGTTTCAAGCTGATCGAGTGCCATTCCGGTGCCTCGCACGACACAGGTCATCGGATCTTCAGCCACCATGACTGGCAAACCGGTCTCTTCGCGAATCAGCACATCCAAATTCCGAAGGAGCCCACCCCCTCCCGCCAAGAAGATGCCGCGGTCTACAATATCAGCAGAGAGCTCCGGAGGCGTCTGTTCCAACGCATCCTTAACGGCAGCAACGATCGCATTGACAGGCTCCTGAATTGCCTCACGAACCTCTTCGGAATTGATCTCAATCGTCCTGGGAACTCCGGCCACGAGGTCTCTCCCCTTGACTTCCATGGTGCGAACTTCGCGCTCAGGATAGGCCGTGCCAATATTAACCTTGATCTGCTCCGCCGTCCTCTCACCAATGAGGAGGTTATACTTTCTTTTGATGTATTGAATGATACTATCATCCAGACGATCTCCGGCGATCCGGAGCGACTTGCTAAAAACAATTCCGGCCAGCGAAATAACGGCAACTTCCGTTGTCCCTCCTCCAATGTCGACAATCATATTTCCGGAAGGCTCTGTAATCGGCAATCCGGCGCCGATCGAGGCCGCCATCGGCTCCTCAATCAGATAAACCTCACGAGCACCGGCCGACTCCGCCGATTCACGAACAGCCCTTTTCTCAACCTCGGTAATGCCGGAGGGAACACAGATAATGATCCGGGGCCGGATAAGAGTTTTCCGGTTATGCGCCTTGCGAATGAAGTAGCGAAGCATCGCCTCGGTCACCTCAAAATCGGCAATGACCCCTTCCTTCATCGGACGGATCGCCTCGATGCTCCCCGGCGTACGACCCAACATCTCCTTGGCCTCCTTGCCGACGGCGAGGATCTTTTTGATGCCACGCCCATCCCTTTGAACCGCGACAACCGAGGGCTCAAACGCAACAATTCCCTTCCCCTTGGCATAGACAAGGGTATTGGCCGTCCCCAGATCAATGGCTAGATCATTGGAAAAAAGACCAACGAAGTAATCAAGAAAAAACATATTCACTCCACCAAGTCCGCTGGCGAGTACCACTGGAGGCTAGCATTATCAACAAATTTATTGCTTTTTCAACATCTTCCAAGCTATCGAAATCATCTAAAAAGGAAAGGTTATGCTCGATCTGTTAAGGCGTCGTGCCAGTTCCTGGCTTATCAAGGCGATGTTGGCCGTGATTGTACTCTCCTTCGCCCTCTACTTTGGCTATACACAGATCGAATACCAGCGCCAAAGGTCAAAACAGTCCATTGCCGTGGTAGGAGATACCGTGATCCCCAGACAAACATTTGATGTTTTTCTGGAAAACAACCTCTCCCAGCTAAGGCAGTCCTCCCGGGAAGAACTGCCGGAAAATTTTGAGACCTTCTTGAAGCAAAACCTCCTTCAGCAGCTTGTTGCACAAGAGGTCGCCCACCTCTACGCCCTCTCCTTAGGTATTCGTGTTCCCGACAAGAAGGTCGCCGAAGCAATCCAGGAAAATTCAATGTTCGTCAAAAATGGGGTCTTTGATTACGAATTTTACCACAACAACTACCGCCCCTACTTTAATAAACGGTTCGGGGAGGACTTTGAAAAGGTGGTGAAAAAGGAACTCGCCCTCAATTATTTAAGCAGACTCTCCTCCCTCTGTTACGACCCATGGGAAGGCGTCTTACGTCAGTCCAACAGGGAAGAAAAAACCCTCTCTTCCTCGCAGATTCTCTCCCAATGGATCGAGCACTTCCGTGAACAAACCAAAATACAGATTTATCCAGACACTGTTTGATCAGGGGGGTGAGGTTTACGAGGTCGGCGGTACCGTGCGGGACCACCTCCTCCACCGCTCTCATAAAGATAATGATCTCCTGGTCACAAAGCTCTCCTACACACAAATCCTGGATATTTTAAAACCACTGGGGGAGGTGTTTACTGTCGGCAAAAGTTTTGGGGTTATCAAGTTTCATCCGAAAGAATCCCCTGATCTCTGTTTTGACCTCGCCCTTCCCCGAAAAGAGGTCTCCACGGGAGTTGGTCACCGCGATTTTGAGGTCGACTTTAATCCCGACCTGCCCGTTGAATTTGATTTAGCACGACGCGATTTTACAATTAACGCCATGGCGCTTCATTTGAAAAAACAAACCTTAATCGATCCGTTTGGAGGCGAGGAGGATTTGAAAGGGAAAATTCTGCGAGCCGTCTCGGACCGGGCGTTTGAAGAGGACCCGTTGAGACTCCTTCGTGGTATCCAGTTTGCCGCCCGCTTCGAACTAATCGTCGAGGAAAAAACGCTCGCATCAATTAAAAAAAACGCCTCTCTCATCCAAACGGTCTCTGTGGAGAGGATCGCAGAGGAGATCCGTAAGCTGTTTCTGGCGAGACAACCTTCACGGGGTTTTGTCCTGATGCAACAAACCGGGCTGCTGGGTCATGTTTTCCCTGAACTGGAGCAAAATGTTGGGGTCAAGCAGGGGAACAAGATTCGTAACGATGACGTCTTTATGCACACAATGCGGGTGCTGGATGCCTCCCGAGAAGACAAGGCGATTCCGTCTGCAGGAGATCTGGAACTGATGCTATCCGCCCTCTATCACGACGTCGGGAAGGCACGAACGCGTCGTTTTGTTCCGGAAAAAAACCGGATCACCTTCTATGGCCATCAAACCCTTTCAAACAAAATGGCCCGTAAACGATTCCAGGTGCTGAAACTTTCAACGATAGGGGTGGATGTCGAACGGGTCGCCAACCTGATTGAGCATCATATGTTTCAAACCAAGTCGTTTTTTTCGGACCGCGCGATCCGGCGGTTTATCAACAAGGTGGGACCGGATCTTATCCTGAAACTGGTCGATCTGCGACTCGCAGATAACCGGGGCGGGAAGTACCCCGAAGGGATTCATGGGGTTCTCCGGCTCCGAAAAAAGATCGCCGAGGAGCTCGCCAACCAGCCTCCCCTTTCGCCCAAAGACCTTGCCGTAAGCGGTTTTGATATCATGAAGCTTGGGGTCCCTGAAGGGCCACTCGTCGGACAGATCTTGAAAGATCTCCTGGAAGTTGTCATTGACAATCCGGAAAGAAACAACCAAGAGGAGCTGATCCAACTTGCCAAAGAAATCATCCAAAAAGAACAGGGTAAAAAATAACAAGAAATCGCACCCGCCGTTTGGCGAGAAGGAGTTTGTCCGATCTGTCTGGAAGGCGATGAGAGAACAGGAAAAGAAGAATCCCTCCATCGCCCTCCTTCATAAAAAACTCTCGGGCGAAATGAATAAAACCGAGCTGATCGGTCTCACGGGAGGAATGGCATCGGGAAAATCACTGATTGCCTCCTTTTTCAAAAAGAGAAAAGTTCCGGTTGTTGATGCAGATCAGGTTGCACGTGAGGTGGTTCAACCCGAAACACCGGCCTGGCAGAAAATCGTCCAAACATTTGGACCGGGAATCCTAAAACCGGACAAAAACATTGACCGCCAGGGCCTGGGACAAATCGTCTTCTCCAACGAATCACGGAGAAAAATATTGGAGGAGATCACCCATCCTGAAATTTTCAAGGGAATACGAGCCAAGGTCGATCAGTTCAGAAAAAAAGGGTTCCCGATCATTGTCATTGATGCCGCTCTCCTTTTTGAATCAGGGCTTGACTGTGGCATGAAGAGCACCATCCTTGTGGTGACAAAACCGTCTGTTCAGCTGAAACGTTTGATGAAACGAGACAAACTTTCGGAGGCGGATGCCTGGAACCGTATTCTCTCCCAAACAGGTGAGGGTCAAAAAAGAGAGAGGGCCACCTACGTGATCGACAATAGCGAAACTCGACTGGCGACAGAGAAGCAGTTCCTTAAAATCTGGAGGGACGTCGGTCCCGACCACCCGAGGCGCGCCGGTCACGGTCTCTGAACCCACCACGATCACGATCGCGCGGTCCACGATCACGACGCTGTCCTTCCCCTTCAGGAGGCGGTGTCCAGCCTTCTGGGGCAGGCATCGTGTCCCGTCGGCTCAAGGCAACCTTTCCGCTCGGTTCAATCCGGATGACTTTGACCTGCACCTCATCTCCCTCCTTGAGGACATCCTCCACACGGTTCACACGCTGATAGTCGATCTGCGAGATATGCAGAAGGCCGTCCGTATTGGGAAGGATCGTGACAAACGCCCCAAAGTCAGTGATCTTGGCCACCTTCCCCGTGTAAATCTTGCCTAATTCGGGAACCGCCGTAGAGGCCTCCACCTTTTCAACCGCCTTCCTCATCGCCTCTTCATTAATGGCAAAGATTTTTACGGAGCCGTCATCCTCGACGTCGACCTTGGCCCCGGTCTCTTCAATAATCCCACGAATGTTCTTTCCGCCCGTTCCGATGAGCGCCCCAATCATATCCTTGGGGATCTTGATCATCGTCATACGCGGGGCATAGGGCGATAACTCGGGCTTTGGCAGGGCAATCGCCTGTATCATCTTGCCCAAAATATGGAGGCGACCCCGGCGGGCCTGATCAAGTGCCTGACTTAAAATCTCCTCTGAAATACCGGCGATCTTGATATCCATCTGAAGGGCAGTCACTCCCTTGCTCGTACCGGCCACCTTAAAATCCATGTCGCCCAGATGGTCCTCATCACCCAAAATGTCGGAGAGGATCGCCACACGATTTCCTTCCTTCACAAGCCCCATCGCAATACCAGCCACCGGGTCCTGGATCCGTACACCGGCATCCATGAGCGACAACGTAGCACCACAAACAGTGGCCATGGAGGAAGAGCCGTTGGACTCCAAAATCTCGGAGACAATCCGGACCGTGTAAGGAAACGATTCTTCGGATGGAATCATCCGCTTCAACGATCTTTCCGCCAGATTTCCGTGGCCGATCTCCCTTCGCCCGGGGGAACCAAGTCTTTTGACCTCACCAACCGAGAAGGGTGGAAAATTATAATGAAGCATAAACCGCTTCGTCTTCTCTTCAAGGAGGGCATCAATAATCTGCTCATCCTCACCTGTACCAAGCGTCGTGGTAACAAGCGCCTGGGTCTCTCCGCGTGTAAAAAGGGCTGACCCATGGGCCCGCGGGAGAATGCCAACCTCACAGCTGATCGAACGAACATCTTCATAGCCGCGTCCATCGACACGATGACGCTCCTCCAGAACCATTTTTCTCATCGCATTATAATGGAGCTCTTCAAAACCGGACTCGACCAACGCCTTCTTGGATGCCTCGTCTTCCGCGGCAACAAAAGCGGCCAGGACCGACTCCTTCACTTGACCAACTGAATGGGACCTTTTCTGCTTTTCAGGAATCCGGAGTGCCTGTTCCAGATCACGCCCGAATTTCTGGCAAATCTCCTCCGCCATCCGGGAACTATCGGAAGGGGTATTAGACAAAACAATTTTTGGTTTTCCACACGCCTTCTGAAACTCCTCCTGAACGTCAAGCAGGGGGAGGATCGCCCGATGGGCGAACTGGATCGCTGCCAAAATATCTTTTTCCGGGACTTCGTTCGCTTCTCCCTCAACCATCACAACAGCATCCCGCGTCGCGGCCACAATCAATTCAATGTCGCTGATGTCCGTCTCAGAGAGACTCGGATTACACTTAAGCTCCCCATTAACACGAGCAACCCGAACACCGCCGATCGGCCCCATGAAGGGGGCATCGGAGAGCATCAGCGCCGCTGAGGCACCAATCATCGCCAAGGTATCCGGCTCAGTCTCCGGACCGGCCGATAAAACGGTTGCAATCACCTGAATCTCATAATGGAAATTTTCCGGGAAAAGAGGCCGAATGGGACGATCAATAAAGCGGCTTGTCAGAACCTCATGCTCGCTGGGACGGCCTTCACGCTTGAAGAAACCGCCAGGAATCTTGCCGGCCGCGAATGTCTTCTCAATGTAATCGCAGCTTAAAGGGAGAAAATCGACGCCCTCCCTCGGTTTTTTCGACATAACAGCCGTCACAAGAACGATGGTGTCATCGCAACGAACCGTAACAGCCCCGCCCGCCTGACGGGCGAGTTTTCCGGTTTCAATAATAATCCGTTTTCCTCCTAGATTGACTTCACGACATAGTGTCATATTTTCTTCCTTTCTTGCTTTGTCAGTAAACCTGTTCTTGAATTATAAAGGCTCTTTTGACTATTTTATGGGGGAGACAAAAGAAAAGCTGATAACTTAGAAACAGATCCCTTCTACACTCAAGGAATCATTGATAAATTATCAGTCTCTGTACCTGCTCCTCCCTCAAGCCCTCAAGCCTAGTTCCTTTGTAACTTTTTTGTACCTCTCAACATTCCTGTCTCGGAGATAGCTGAGCAGCCTCTTTCGTCGGCCGACCAGGACCAACAGACCCCGTCGCGACTGATGATCCTTCTGATGCCCCTTAAAGTGTTCCGATAGATGGTTGATCCTTTCACTCAAAAGGGCAATCTGGACCTCAGGCGAACCCGTGTCGGTGTCGTGCGTCTTGAACTTTAGTATAACACCCTGTTTTTCAACGATCATAATTGCCGCTACGCTATCACGCCCCGCCTGAGCTTGTAAAGAGGCCATTTCATTATCTGTTAATCCGCTTCAATATGAACTAAGGCCTGATGATCGGATAAAACTTCAAATCTGACCGTATAACCTAAACCGGTAGTACAAGTTGCATTAGGGACCAAGGGGGCATCCGCAAAGTCTTGATTTCCACTTTGTGAATCGGGTGTGCAATCCAAAAGCCAACTACAAGGCATTCCAGCAGAAGTGCATTCGGGATACACACAATGAAGAATCAAGGCTCCATCCGAACCAATGTTGCTAACAATATCACTGTTGTATCCCAGATTAACAATGCGGGTGGCATCATAACCGACAGGCCTTCTGTATTCGATGTAGAGATCTTGGCAGATTTGATTTGTGTCAATATTGTCATTGCCGTGATCATCTAGAAAACTATCCCCCTCATTCGGATCAAAATTCCCCTCGGTATAACTTTGATTGACGTCTAGTTTCAGGCATTGAGGTTGATCTGTGACGACCTCAAGGGCAGTGAGGGTATAGTCATTCTCCCCTTCCGTGAAATTGACAGGGGTTAACCAACCCCTTCTTTCTTTTTCGGCACACTGGTAATGCCCACCCCTGGCCCCCATAGAAACAAAGTAATTGCCATACGTGGTACGTTGATAACAACCAGAACCAAAAGTATGACTACCACATTCCATGCTACTGGCGTGTTTAAAGCGCTGCGCATGACCTCCCTCGTGTAACAGGAGTCTTTCATTAAAAGCAGAATGGCCATGGGTTATGATAGATCGTTCCAGGGTCCCATCATCAGTTTCCAAAGTTAGGACGTCCCGGTAACCTTGCCATTCTTGATAAGAGGGATAGATCACGATCCATTCATAATCATTGTAATTCACCTGGGGATCGAACAGCTCAATAGCCGCCGATGTAACATCAGCACGCGTTTCTGGTCGAGAAATCTCGGCCGTGGCCTCAAAAACCTCAAACTCTGGAAGAAATCTGCCATAAGAAAATTCCCGGAAGAGATCTCTTGTGTTTTCCAGAACCGCATCAATTGTCGTTCGACTACTGATATCTGGATCCGAGGATTCATCCGTCCAGTGGGTGAATAAGACAGCCACACGCACATCGGAGGCACGAGGTGGGGCCATCACCTCGTCTCTCCCCGGCGGAGAGAAGGAAGCCCCCAAAACACCCCACGACCTTATTAAGGTGCGTATGTTAAAGACAATTTCCTGAAATGTGTTTCTCATTTTTGGATCAGATGTTTTGGTTTTAGAAAGAGCGAGGAGAAGCTCCTTAAAATCAGTTTTGTTCACTTTTAAAAACTGCTGAATACCGAAAATGCCTTGATCGAACATTTTTTGGCGCGTCAGTTTTGCAAATGCCTCTTGTCTGGCTAAAATTTTATTATGGCAGCGATCAAGCTTTGCGATGGTTTGTGAAGGAGGCAGATTCTCGGAGCGGACGTGAGAGAGAGCGTCCTTAGCCTTGGCGAGACTCTTCGATAGGGATTCAAATTCCTGAACGAGCTTGAGTTTGGATCGGTAATACACCAAGGTATTACTACAATCCTCTAACTCATCTTGTTCCACCAAAAGATCGTTCAATTGTTCAGCATTGGCTTTTCCAATTTTTACTTTAAAGCCCAGACACTTTTGCCGAGCGCCCTGAAACTCTTGTTGGGCCTTGGAATCCCCCATATTGGCCATTTCAGATTGGAGCCTGTCAAAACTTTGGAGATAATGGTTAATTCTTATCAAAACCTCTTCTTTAATTTTTCCGATGTCTACTCTTGGGGACTGGTCGGAAGATCGAACATATAATGGAATTTTTGAAGAAGCCTTGGTTTTTAGTCTCTTTTGGCCACCGGCCTCGGCATAAAAATTGAAGCTGAGTAGAAAAAAAACCAAGAGCACTAAACAATGAAGTCGTTTAGACACAAAGACTGCCTTAGTGTAACAGAAAATTGGCGTGTCTTTCAAGGCGTCGTTTAGGACGCCAAAACCTCTTCGACGGCAGAATAGATCTTCCTCTGTACCTCTTCGAAGGAACCTTCCAGTTTACAACCGGCTGCCCTTGCATGCCCCCCTCCGCCAAACCGGGCCGCGAGACGAGCCACATCATAACGCTCTTTGGATCGAAAACTGACCTTCCAGCCCCCCCCCTCTTTCTCACGAAAGAAGATCGCCACTTTAACAGTATCCACAGAGCGGGCATAATTGATGAATTCGTCGGAGAGATCGACCGTGGCACCGGTTTCTTCAAGCATCTTCAGCATCAACGTGAGAGAGGCATAGCGGCCATCTGCTGAAATAGCCAGCGTCGGAAGGACCTGACCCAAGAGCTTGAGCCTTGTCACAGGATAACTTTCATAAACCGCCGTCGCAACGGAGGAGGGTAAAACTCCTTGTGCAACAAGCCGTGCGGCCAATTGCAGGACAGAAGCATCCGTATTGGAGTAGCGAAAGTTACCGGTGTCGGTCACGAGTGTCGTGTAAACAGCCAAGGCAATCTCACGGTTCAATGAAACCTTTAGTTTTTGCAACACCTGAAGGACCACCGTTCCCGAGGAAGCGGCTTTGGGTTGAATCAGATTCAGATCACCAGCCCGCTGACTTTTGCGGTGATGGTCTATTACGATAACCTGGCCCCGATGGGGATGTTTGACAAAAGCCTCCCCGACCCGATCCGGTTCGGCACAATCAACGATAAAACTCGCATCATAATATTCTGAAGGATCCAACTTCTGACTGACCGATCCTGCCCGGGGCAAAAAACGGAGATTTCCAGGGACCGGATCTTCATTATAGACCTTCACCCTCTTTCCAAGTTTCTTCAAGCCGATCGCAAGCGCAATGGCCGAACCAAGGGCATCCCCGTCCGGATTAGCATGGGTTGTCACCAGAAAAGAGCGCCCCCGACGAATGGTCTCCAGAATTTTCGACAATTCCCTAGAGTTTGGAGAAGAGCTCTTCAACCCTCTGGATTTCTTGATTTGTTTCATCAAAATAAAACTCCACCTGCGGCATGATTCGAAGTTTGAGCTGAGAGGCGAGACGCCGCCTTACAAACCCTTTCGCCTTTTCAAAAGCCTCCTGAAGAGCCTCCTTCAACTCCGATGTCGCCCCCTTCTCGTAATAAATACGTGCCAGACTCAGGTCCTTTGTCAGATGCACCTTGGTCACAATGATATGCTGGAAACGCGGATCCCTCATCTCATAAAGGAGGATCTCCGTCACGATTTGCCTGACCTCTTCCTTCAATCGTTCAATGCGATGAGACGACATGGCACACCTTAAATGGTAGTTTTTAGAGGGGCCTACAGCTTAGCGGCAATCTCCTGAACCTGATACGACTCAACAATATCCCCCACCTTGATATCGTTAAAATTCTCAATTCCGATGCCGCATTCCAGGCCCACCGTCACCTCGCGTGCATCATCCTTGAAACGCTTGAGCGATGAGAGACGTCCTTCATAAATCACCTTTCCGTCCCTCAAGACACGAACGGGGGCCGAGCGGATGACCTTTCCATCGACCACGGCCGAGCCGGCGATCACTCCAACCTTGCCAATCTTAAAGAGCTGCCTCACCTCAACTCGACCAAGATATTCCTCCTTGCGGATCGGTTTGAGCAGGCCCTCCATCGCCTTCCGAATATCGTCCAATGCCTCGTAGATGATGGAGTAGGTGCGAATCTCAACATGCTCCTTTTCAGCCACTTCGCGACCACGCGCATCCGGCCGGACGTTAAATCCCAGGAGGATCGCATGAGAAGTAACGCCCAACATAACATCGCTCTCCGTTAACGCCCCAACACCCCAATGAACCACGGAGACCTTCACCTTTTCACCCGAAAGCTTTGCAAGCGAATCCCGAAGGGCCTCCGCGGAACCATGAACATCCGCCTTCACAATCACCTTCAGTTCGGGAATGGACGGTCCCTTTTGGGCCTCAGCAAAAAAAGTCTCCAGGTTAGGCCGAACAACTGCCTTTACTTTTCTTTCCCGTTCCAACCGATGTTCAGCAACAAGCCGGGCGTCTTCCTCGGAAGAGACTGCATCAAAAGAATCCCCCGCCTGTGGAACTTGTGAAAGCCCCAAAATTTCTACCGGCATCGAGGGAAGTGCCTCCCGCATCGGCTGACCGCGATGATCCGCCATCGCACGGACCCGGCCCCAAGCAACGCCTGCAACGACGGCATCACCGGCCCTCAGGGTCCCCTGCTGAACGAGCAAAGTCGCGACGGGGCCTCGCCCTTTATCCAATTTCGATTCAATAACAACCCCTTTCGCCTTCATTTCGGAATCGGCCTTGAGCTCCAAAACCTCAGACTGCAGGAGGATCATTTCCAAAAGCTCTTCGAGACCACGCTTCTCCTTGGCAGAAACCGGAATGAAGATGGTGTCCCCTCCCAATTTTTCCGAGACAAGACCATGCTCCATCAATTGACGTTCCACCCTCGCCGGATCGGCTCCGGGCTTGTCAATCTTGTTGATCGCAACCAAAATCGGAACCTTGGCCGCCTTGGCATGATGGATCGCCTCAACCGTCTGCGGCATCACACCATCATCGGCCGCTACAACGAGGATGACGAGATCGGTCGCCTTGGCTCCTCGCGCACGAATGGCCGTAAACGCCTCATGACCGGGGGTATCCAGAAAGGTAATCTTCCCCTTGGGAAGCTCAACCTCGTAGGCCCCGATATGCTGCGTGATTCCCCCGGCCTCTCCCCCAGCAACGTTGGTTCGACGGATTGCATCGAGAAGACTCGTCTTCCCATGATCGACATGCCCCATAATCGTTACAACGGGGGCCCTTAATTTTAAATTTTTCACGGCCGTTTCCGTCAGGACAGCTGCCTCTTCAAAGGCAACATTCTCCACTTCGTATCCAAAGTCGTGTGCAACCAGAACAGCGGTGTCAAAATCAATCGTCTGATTCATCGAGGTAACCATCCCGAGTCCCATCAATTTTCTGACCACCTCAGCCCCCTTAACGCTCATCCGGTGGGCCAGTTCCCCTACGACAATCGTATTTTCGATCCGGATCACCTTTTTACTCGCCTTGGCGACCGTGATTTCCGTCTTTTTAAAATCCCGCTTGGCAACAAGTCTCCGTTTTTTGGATCCCTTGTCGGGCCGGTAGACCCTTTCCAGTTTTTCAGGCGCCTCTGTCAGTATGACGGCAGCCTTCTTAAGCCCTCCCACCCTTTCGATCATTTCCATGTCCAGCTCATCACGAGTCTTCTTGCGTGTAGCCTTTCTGGCAGGTGTCGCAAAATCATCCGCCTCTTTCTCCACAGGCAAAACAGGTTTCTCCAGGCCGGCTGTCGATGTTTCACTTAAGACCTGTGGATCCGAAGAAACGGTTTCTACCGGCAGAGGTGTTTCTTCGGGGGCAAGAGACTCCGGGGCCAAAGCTTGAGGAGAAGGGATGGGGGCCGCTGGGGGCTGAACAGTCCTCCGACGGATAATCGTTGATTTGACCCTTTTTTCTTCAATGCTCGTTTTAACTTCCATAGTTCCCTTAGTACTTCGACTCGTAATTACTATGACGTATGTACAAAGCCAAAAAAATCAACAAAATTACTCGCTCAGCACTAGTCCTGAGTAAATAAATTCGTCACCGAATTTATGAATCGAAGGACTAGGAGGTCGCCTCGGCCTGGTTCTCCTTAATTTCAGATGAATTGTCCGCCCCCTCAAGACAAGCCCTCGAATTTTCAATCAGCTGCACTGCCTTGGCCTGAGGAATGCCTGTCTTTTCCGAAAGCACCTCCGGTGTACATTGAACAATCTGGGAGGGGTGAGTGAACCCGGCCGCCTTCAGGAGCTCCATCGTCTTCGCTCCGATCCCCTTGACGGAATTAAGAGATTTTTCCTCTCCCCGAAGATCGCTCCCCTCCCGATTTTCACGAACATACTTCTGAGCCGCCTTATGAATCCCTTCAATCTGACCTGCCAAGCCGGGCACCTTACGAAGCTCTTCCAAGGAGGCCTCTGCAATCTCTTCAGGAGAACGGTAGGCCTGACTGTATAAAATGGTGGCGGTCGATTCTTCAACCTGCAAGGTGTCGACCAGGTTTTTCTTCGCCTTCTTGGCCATCTCTTCCAGTTTTGATTCACTGTAAATATCGATACTCCAGCCGGTCAGCTCCGCCGCAAGACGAACATTCTGCCCTTTCTTGCCAATGGCAAGGGACAACTGGTCGTCCGGTACGACGATCTCCATACTGTGGTCCTTCTCATTGATAATGACGCGTGAGACCTCTGCCGGAGCAATCGCGTTACAGACAAACCGGGCCGGATCGTTATCCCAGGCAACAATATCGATTTTCTCTCCGCGCAATTCCTGCACAACACTCTGGACGCGCGACCCCTTCATTCCAACACAAGCCCCTACCGGATCGACGTCCGAGTCACGCGAATAAACGGCGATCTTTGAACGCGCCCCCGCTTCACGGGCGGCATTCTTGATCTCCACAATCTTCGCTGTGATCTCCGGAACCTCCATCTCAAAGAGCTTGACCATGAACCGGCGATCGCGCCTCGATAGAATCAACTGGGGACCGTAGTGTGTCTTTTCAATAGAAAGAAAATAGGCCTGAATACGGTCTCCCGGCTTGAAAATTTCCGTTCGGACCTGTTCCCGCGGGGGAACGATTGCCTCGGCCCGTCCCACATCAACAATAAGCGTGTTCTTCTCCACGCGACGAACCATCCCTGTGATAATCTCACCCACCCGGTCTTTATATTCGTTGAAAATAATATCCCGCTCCGCATCCCGGACCTTCTGGACGATCACCTGTTTTGCCGTCTGTGCCGCGATACGCCCCAAAAAGCGGTTGTCGAGTTTTTCCCCGATAGAATCCCCCATCTGGGCATCCGGATCGAGTTTTTTAGCCTCTTCAAGCGAAACCTGGGTCAACTCCGTTTCAACAGGATCGGCAACCGTCCTGAACTGGAACAGCTCCACCTCGCCTATCTCCTCATTATAGCGGGCCTCAATCTCCCGTTCGTGCCCGTATTTTTTTCGGGCCGCCATGAGCATGGCCGCCTCCAGTGCCTGAATAACCTGCTCCTTCGGAATAGACTTTTCCTTACTCACATGTTCAATAACTCTGTTTAGATCCTGCAACATCGCTCTCCTCCTCCTTCTTACTTGCCTTCAAAAACAAGATGTCCCCTCTCAACGGTATTGAAAGGGATCCGATATTCCTGTCCGTCAATCTGCATCCGTATCACTCCCTGCTCAATCCCCTGGAGAATTCCCTTGAAGTTTCTCCGACCCTCAATGGAAGGTCCCGTCCTAAGAGCTGCCTTCCGGCCGGCAAACTTCAGATAATCCTCCTCCTTCACGAGGGGACGATCCAATCCGGGACTTGAGACCTCCAGATAATAATGACCCGGCAGGACCTCCTCAACCTCAAGCGGCGTCTCAATCTCGCGTGAAATCTGCTGGCATTCGCCCAGGCTGATTCCCCCTTCGCGATCAACGGAAACCCTCAAAACAGCCCGTCCCGCTTCACTCAAAAACCGGAGCTCAACGAGATCACAGCCAAGCCCACGAACAATTGGCTCAATGATTGCCTGTGCCTTCTTTAAATCCGGTCTCATGAGCCATCCCTGAAAATAAAAAAGTGGGCGTCAGGCCCACTTCCGGTACTTTCCGAAAATGTGGGGGCAGGCTAGATCAAACGCCCTCCCCTTGCAACCCCTTTTTCACCCCCATTTTCAGCTCTTTCAGTTATGAGCCGGCTTAAAGGTATAAATATTCTGATTGGCATAGGTAATCTGGGCTCCGATCAACACAACGAGCCAGGTGTAATAAATCCAGACAAGGAATATCGGAATGATCCCCAATGACCCATAGACCGCGCTGTAGGTGACCACCTTGGAGGCGTACAGGGCATATCCCCACTTGGCAACCTCCCAAAACGATCCCCCGACAATCCCGCCCACCAGGGCCGAGCCAAACCGAACCTGCGTATTCGGCATCACGAGATAGAGAACGGTAAAAAGCCCCCACGTCACAAGCCACGGGATTTTCGAGATGAAAAATTGCTGGTAGCCGCTCAAAGAGAGGACCTGGGTTATCAACTGATTACTCTGCAACGCCCCTGTCATGGTCAGAGAAAGTCCGAGTAAAATGGGACCGATCGTGATGAGCGTCCAGTAGGTAGTAAACCGTCGGATAAAGGTCCTCGACTTGGAGATCCCCCAGATATCGTTAAACGCCTTCTCAATAGAGGAGAGAAGAGAGACCAGGGAGAGAATCAGCAAGAAAAACCCGATCACACCAACCGTTCCGCTCCGGTAATTTTCAATGAACTGGTTTAAGTGCTCCACGACGGTGGTTCCAGCACCGGTACTTAAGTTGGAGAGGATGAGATTCTGGACCGGCTCCATCGCATTTTCAAGACCGCCAAACGCCTTGAAGAGGGAAAAAGAGACCGCCAGAAATGGAACGAGCGAAAGCAGGATCGTGTAGGCGAGTGCCGTCGCACGGATCGGGAGGTTGTTTCTCTGATACCCGTAGTAGACGATCGCCCCTATCTTTAAGGGACGATAGAAAAACTGCTTGAACGAGGGGAGAGCCTTTAAATCGACCGCCCAGATCCCCTCTTTAAAAAAACCACGAAGATCTCTTCCCCACGCAGCGGGATTCATGAGCCTCCCTTATCCCAAACGGAGGAATTCCGCAACTTAAGACCGTAACCGACCCCTTTCATTTGTGAAACGGGCCGCCTTAAAAACCAACCAGTAAATCCCCCAACCGACAACATAGCCACTCACCACATCGGCAATATAATGTTGTTTCACGAGCACAACGGAGATTGCCACAAGAACAGCACCCGGGAACAGGATCTTTCCCAGGACGGGGCGGTATTCGCGAAGCATGTAGGCAACCATGAAGGCGTTCGAAATATGCATCGAGGGGAAACAGTTGTAGGGAAGATCGACCCAGTAATAAAAGGTAATCAACTTATAGATACCACCCCACTCGTAATCAACCGCAGGACGCAGAACATACTCGACCGGGTAGATCAGAAAAAAAGCGAAGTGGACGACGATGCAGATCAAAAACGCCTTCACCACCTTCCTGAAAAAAACCAGGTCATCGACGAGGAGATACGGAAGTGTCACAAAGACATAAATGAGGAGATAGGCCCAGATAAATTCCGGAATAAAAGGGATCTCCCTCTCAAACGGAAGAACCATTTGATGAAGGTCCGAGCGCCTCGACGAGATCCAGTTGACCCCCATGTACCCCGGAACATAGAGGGCCGTCACACCGATAAACAGGAGATGTTTTTGTAACCTCTCGATCACCGGCTTAAAATCCCTTCTCCCTCTTCACTAAAAATCTCCGCCGAAAAAACGTAAATCTTCAAGTCGGGTGATTGTGAGGCCGACTCCGGAAGACCGGCCTTCCGGCAGGTATGAGACAAAAACGTCTCGGCATTCCACCCCTCACGAACAGCGACCTGCGGGAGCAGAAGGCCGCGCCGCGAACCTTCCACAACAAGTAGACCATGCTCCCCTACCACAATCTCTGACAAGTCCGAAATCTGACGAAAAGGGGAGAGCACGGAGATCTCAATTTTAAGATGCGGCAGTTCATCGGATGTCACGGCAGGAAATCGGGGATCGGAAATGGCCGCCTGGAGCGCCATCTCCTGAACCACTTGATCAAGCGGTCGATCAGCCTCGAGATGACCGATACATCCCCGGAGATGACCCTGCTCCGTCTCCAAAGTGACAAACGCCCCCCTCTTCTCACGAAAGACCGATCCCGGAATCTCACGAGGGAAAAAACTTCCCGTGGAGAGAAAGGATTGAAGCGCAGCTCGTGCCAGCTTAAGAAGAGCGACCTTTTCTTGAGGCTGAAGAGACATATCCCCCTAAAGATTTAATCCGTTTGACCCCTGCTCGAAAAACGGGGTAGATCTTCGCCGCTATGGGACTGAACGGCAAGAGAATTGTTCTCGGGGTCACGGGTGGCATCGCCGCCTACAAGGTTTGTGATCTCGTCCGCCGTCTTGTCGAACAGGAGGCGGAGGTCCATGTCATGATGACACGGGCGGCCCAGCAGTTTGTTACACCGCTCACATTTCAGGCACTCTCCGGCCGTCCGGTTCATACGGAACTGTTCAGCCTCACCGAGGAACAGGAGATCGGGCATATCGCGCTGGCAAATCTGGCGGATCTGCTTCTCATTGCACCCGCAACGGCTGATCTCCTTGCCAAGGCAGCCCATGGAATCTGTGATGACATTGTTACAACGGTCTTGTGTGCGACCAAGGCCCCCGTTCTCCTCGTCCCCTCCATGAACGTAAACATGTGGAATCATCCTGTCACGCAGGAGAATGTCACCAAGCTGAAAAAGATCGGTTACCAGATACTTGATCCGTCAGAAGGTCCCCTCGCCTGTGGCACTGAAGGGAAGGGACGCCTTCCCGAACCGGAGATGATCCTGCACGCCTGCGAAAAGATCATTCTCCCGGCAAGGGGCAAGGTCCGATCAATCTGATTCTCAATTTGATAACTTCTATCATTTTGAGAATAAATTTGGGGGGTTGTTATTTTTTTCACTTTCAATATCAGTATCTTGTTTGACTGAAAGACTGCCTATGTCGGCACAAAATTTGCACCACCAGCCGGGTTGAGACGAATACCAATGAAAAGGGCGCTTCTTCAGCTTTGCCTCTTGTTCCTCTTTGGTACCTTTCTGACCGTTGTCGCCCAGGAGCAAAAACCGGTCGGTTCGATCGGAGGAGGCGGCGGCGGATGCGGTTGTCCGTTCTTCAAGAAAAAAAAGCAGGAACCGGAACCTCCGACACCGGCAGAGGTTGTCTGCCCGGAAGGGACCTCCCTCAATCCTGACTCGACATTCGTCAAGAGTATAGTCGTTATCAACCCTGCCATTGCAACTGATCCTAACGCCCTGATCGAACAGGGAATCTGCCTCGCCCCCCTCGACCGGGACCGGGATGGAGTTCTTGACCAGGATGATAACTGCCCCAACGTTCCAAATTCCGATCAGGCAGATGACGATGGGGATGGTGTGGGAGATGTCTGTGAAGAGCCGATCACACCTCCCTGCAAGGAAGGTTTTACTTATAATGCCGATAAAAACGAGTGTTGTGATGTCCGCAACCGTTGTGAGCCACCCACTTGCCCCGAAGGGACCTCGCTCAACCCGGAGAGTGATCAATGCGAATTCCCCCTCCAACCGGGATGCCCCAGTGGAACACGTTATCTCCCCGAAAGAAACCAGTGTTGCGATGTTGATCTTGTCTGCGAAGAGGCGACCTGTTCCAAGGGAGCTTTTTTGAATCCAGCGACTGATCTTTGTGAAGTAGGGCTACTCATTGATCAGGATCGGGACTCCATCGCGGACGATCGCGATAATTGTGTCACTGTTCGAAACACCGACCAGATGAATGAAGACCGGGATTCGAGGGGAGATGCCTGCGACAACTGCCCCATGGTTGCAAGCGAAGACCAGGCCGATTGTGATCAGGATGGGCTCGGCGATCCCTGTGATCCGACGATGTGTCCCATTACCGATAATGACGCGGATGGGGATGGCATTTTTGACCAAAACGATAACTGCCCTAACCTCTTCAACCCGGATCAGGCAGACAATGATGGGGATGGGACAGGAAACCTTTGTGATGCGGATACCCTCGTTGAAGGGGCCACCGTCCTTTTCGGTGCCACATCTCCGGGAATTCCGTCCGACATGGTCGATTTTAGCCTAAACGACTTCAGCTATCAGTCTAATCTCATCAACCTCGTTATCCCCTCCCCTTCAGTCGGCGCCTCTGCGCGGGTCGATTCCCAGTGGCAAACAAACGATACCTCCGCAGACCGTTTTTTTGAAATCACCGGCGTTGCTCCACGCGATGGGCAGTTGATCGTCCCGCGAGACTGGACCGTCGACTATAATAATGATGGGTTTAACTTGAGACAGGTCACCGCCTACCTCTTCGCCTCCGATCAGTTGGGACGACCCGTCAATAACCTGTCAGTCTCCTTTATCCGCTCCGACAACGGCAATCGGATCGCCGGCACACGGGTCTCCGGCAGAGAGGGACTCTATCAGGCAACAATCGATCTCTCGGATGCAATCGGCTCTTCTACTCCAATCCTCATCAGTGCGGAGACAACACCAACGATCACCATTGGCCAGACAATCAATGTCACGCCGGGCACCGCTGCGGCCCCCCTGACACTCGAATCGGGACAGGCGGGACTGGAGCTTCCCGCAGGAAGGATGATTGAGGGACGTGATTTTCTTATTCCCCTCAAGATCAACACCAACGGCCGCCCGCTCGCCTACTACCAGTTCCGGATCACCTATCCGAACGATTCGCTTGAGTTTGTCCAATTGTCACCGGGCCCCGACGGTTCCCTCTTCAATAATTTTCCTTCAAACCAGTCGAGCTTCGTGAGCGGTGCAGGGGCGACACGAACCTTGACCGTGCAATCACCGGCACTCGCCACCGCCGGCATCGGTCCTTCCGGAACAGCGCTGCACGTTGCCAACATTCGATTCAGGGCAACAGCCGCCGTAAGTGGTGGTGGGGTCACAATCACCAAGGAGGATATTGTCGATACCGCAAGCCGTGACATCCCCGGCCCTTCCACCGTCAATGTCCGTAGCGCCGGCGGAAATTCGGAAGGGGGCGGCACAATCGACATTGTCGCAAACGACACCCAGGCGGTCTACGCCTACGCCGAGTCACCGACCCTCTTCTCACTCGAATCGATCGGCGGCGCCTCCGCCACTACGGAGGCGATGGTCTATGCCGTTCCGCTCCAGGGGCTACCAGCCCTCGCCTCAACAGGACTTGCCTTCTCGAGCAGTGACGCATCGATCGCCGATGCAACGCCAGACCGGACGATCCGTTCCGGCGGAAGCGGCGGACGGGCGATACTCACCGCTACCGTGAACGGCCAATCGTCTTCGTTCGATGTCAGAAATTTTGTGCCGGGCACAGTCACTGTCGTTGGACCGACCAATCCACTCCGTCGGATCGCCGAACTGGAGGCAACGTACCAGGAGGCCGAACTGTTCGCCCGTACTACGATGAGTGAGGGAGCAGGAGGTTTGAGCTTTGAGATCGATATCTCCAACGATGTGACCTGGAATGAGTCCGGTGGCGCCGTGGAGGTCGTCGGCCATCCTGCCACACGAGACCGGATGTTCGTCCTTGGGAGAGAGGCCGGATCGAGTACGATCGAGGCACGAAGCTCCACGGGAACTGTTTTAGGGAGTACAGCGGTCACCGTCTCGGATGAGACGGTCTCACTCGTCAACGTCCCGACGGCGGATGTTCATGTCGTTGTCCCCTGCAGCATCGATCTCCCCGTGCTGAACCCTATCTCCGTCAGTCCTTTCACCGGAACAACGAGAGGGACCGCTTTTGTCACACGGGTCCTCGACCGGTTTGGTCAGCAGTGCAGCCCCGATGCGTTCGTGGATTTCCCCGACGGAAACGTCTTCAACTTCAGCACCTATAATAGAGACGAAAATGATGTTGAAACACGGTATGCGCTTGAAACAGGGAGTGGTGCCGTTTCATGGGCCGATCCGGTGACCGGACCGACAACCGGCCGGTTCAGGGCGGTACAAAACGGATCAGAAATCCTCGCCGCCTCTCTTATCAATCAAGCAACGGGTGAAACAGTCCTGACCGGCAGGGGCCTGATCCTTTCAGAAGTCGGGACACCGGATGGGTTGACCCTTACCTGTGATTCGGAGAGTGAGTCGATCAAGCTCGCATCGGCTACCGAAACAGATTTGATCACACAATTCCATCCTGAACAGATCGACCCGACCTGCCAATTAAGTTTTGAGATCTCCTATGATGGAGGTGCCAATCGTGAGGATCTTACAGACGATCCGGGAACCACCATTACAGTGGTTGCCGCCGATTCACCAACCGACCCACCGACGATCACATGGAATCCGATGGAAAATACGGTCAGCGGAACAACCGTCGCAGGCACCTCCCGTATCACCGCTACCTCTTCACGCTATCCGGGACTCACGGCAACGTTGAATGTTGAGGTCGTTGGCCTCGATAACCCCGATGTTGAGAGCTATGCGGTCTATCCGGTTGGCAGCAGGGTCCTCGAAAGAAACCTGCAGCTGATCGAAAACAGTTCAGTCCACCAGGAGGCCCAACTCCAGGTACGGGCAATTTTTACCGACGGCCTCTCCACCGATATCACGAGCCGGATTGGGAATGAGGTGGAGATAACCGTTCTGGAGAATCCAGGTGTGGTTGAATCGATCGATGGCTCCAGACCGCTTGGTCGTCTGCGTGTAAGGAGCTCCGGAGACTTCAATATTCCGATCCGGGCCCGCTTTGGTCTCAATGCAGACACGGTAGAAGAGATGCAAATCAGCACAACTCGCGTCGACATCAACCGCCTTCAGATCAGCGGAGAGGAGAGCAGCAACCTGAGTCGCGTCATCTCGGCGGCCGCTGATCCTGGCGACGGCACCTGGAATGAACGGGCCGATCTCTCCGGAAATCGAGGCGCGGCAGTAACGCGCCTTGCGACAATCGCCACCTTTAGTGACGGCACACAGTCCCCACTCTCGGGTCCTGCCTCACTAAATCCGATCACCAATCCGGGACTTGTCACGCTTGAGACACAGAACATCTCCCATCCGCGTACTGGCGAACCTGGGTTCACCTCCCTTTTCGGTACCCTGAATGCAACGACGGCTGAAGTGACTGCTGACGCAAACGGGCTGTACCGATTAAGGCCACGCGTTAATCCGACGATTGATATTGAAACAACCTTCGACCCATCTGATCTCTTCGAAGGCACACCAGCCTCGCAGGGGATCGACCTCGCCATCAACCTCACACCACGAGCCTTTGACGGTGATCTCGGTGGGGAGACGGTAGTTCCGTTCCCTGATCGAAGACCTAACGAAGAGTTTGATCTCCCGGTCCGCTACAACAGCGGCGGACGGCTGATCGGCGGTTACAGTTTTGAGGTTCGCTTCCCGCCAACCCTTTTTGAGGCCCTGAGCGCATCGCGAGGCGATGACGCCCCGGCGATGTCACCCCCCAGTATTGATAATGTTAATGGCGTTATAACGCTTGGTGGAAGCTGGGCACAACCAAGCGCTATCAATGGATCTAATCTGGAATTAGCCGTTATTCGATTTAAGGCCCGTTCCGGAAAATCCGGTTTCGGCCCGATTGCAGGACGAATCCGGAGTGTCTCAAATGATACCGGTCTTCCCGCCAGTCCAATTCCTGCTCCGGCCCATTGCCCGGATACCAACGGTGACGGAACCCCCGACTTTGGGAACGCTACCACCCCATGCCTCATGGAGGCGGGAAACGGATTCATCGATCCACATGGTGGTCCTCCAGGGGATGCCAATGGAGATGGTGTTTATACCGCAGCCGATGTCGTCTGGGTCCGAAATGGACTCCTCGATCGATCGATTATCGACAATCCATCAGATGAGATCTGGAATGACCATGGTGATCTCAACCGCGACGGAAGCGTGAGTGGTCAAGACGCCGTCTATGGCGATCTTGTACTGGCAGGACTCTCCCATTTTGTTCGAGATGTAACGATAGAGCGAGTCGGGCAGGAGACGCGGATCCGCCTGACGGTTGTTGACCGAGATAATAATCCTGTCCTGACAGGGGTCACCGTCACCCTTCTGATCGGGCGGCGTGATGGCACCGCACTGACGGGTGACTTCACCGTCACCGATGACCCAGTCGGTCTTGCCCCTTCTCCACTTCCGATCAGCGGTGGGGGATCAATTAGTTTTATTGTCCCCCATCGGAGCTCCGGGGTCTACAGCACACTCCTCGCATCGACGCTCCCACAAACCGATCTGGGCCTTGAAATTATTCTGGATATCACAACCGTCTCCCCGCCCTATCAGACCACCTTTTTTGATGACCCGAGCATCGCCCCAATCGCCACCTTTATAGTACGCGGTTCTACAGAGCGTTGCCCCGAGCTCCCCTGCCCTGCCGGTGAGCTTTGCGACACAAACGACGGACTCTGCATAAGACCTGACGGGGCCTGTATGAGCAATGATGATTGCAGTGACACCCAGATCTGCCTCTCGGGGGTCTGTACCGACCGGACGACGGATCCATGCACGACGAACGCCGATTGTAATGTGGCGGTGGGAGAGATCTGTGTGGGAGGCTCCTGCACGGGAGGAGGGGTCTGCGATGACGACACCGATTGTACCGGTGGTCAGAGTTGTGATCCCGCCACAGGACTCTGTGACGGAGGAGGGACGTGCGCCTCGCAGGCAGACTGTGAGGACAACGAGGATTGCGACGAGTCGACAGGTCAGTGTGTTGCGACCACCAACAGAGCACCGACCTTTATCTCTCCCTCGGTCCGCTCCTACGATCTGCTTGTTGGTGAGACACTCTCGTTTGGCGTAACGACCGCTCCTGATCCTGATGGTAATCCGGTCGTCCTCTCACGCACCGATGCCGAGCTCGATCCGGCGATCAGTTTTGATCCGATGACGGGTGAG
>JACPAL010000007.1:0-89591 GCA_016180855.1 Deltaproteobacteria bacterium
AGCTCGCCCGTTTCTACATCGATATCTTCGGAGAGTAACCCCAAATGGTTGGCGTGCGAAAGGATATTTTCAAAAAGGAGGCGGCTTCGGTCCTTTTCGCCGATCGTATAAAGCGCCTTGGCGAGCCAAAGGGAGGCGAGAATAAAGGCGTTTTTCGGTTTCCCGAAATCGTCGGCGTTGGTGTAGCGGAAGGCGAAACCGTTCTGCATCAGCGATTGTTCGCACTGGCGGACTGTGGCAATCCAGCGGGGATCGTCCTTTTTCAGAAAACCGTACCTCTCCATCAGCAACAGGCCGACATCCAGATGTTCAGAACCATAAGATTGCGTAAAACTTCCGACGGACCTGTTCCATCCCTTTTCCTCAATCTCTCCCCGGATCTGGTCGGCGATCGCCTTCCAATTGGAAACAGCGTAATCCTTTCCCAACCTCTGAGCGATTTTGATCCCCCGATCAAGAGCAACCCAGGAAAGGGTTTTTGAAAAAGTAAAATGTGCCTTCCGATGCCGGAACTCCCAAATCCCGGCGTCTTCCGTATGCCAGTCCCTCGCGATCGTATTGACGAGGAATTTGACAAGCGACCAGACTTCATCCGGCATCTTTTCAAATTCGTAGTGAAGGTAGTAGAGATAGAGTGTGTTTACGATCTCACCGAAGATATCGTTTTGTTGCGTATGACAGGCGTTGTTGCCGATCCGAACCGGGCTGGAGTTTTTATATCCCTTGAAATGGCTTAGGATTTTTTCCTCGAGATCGGCCCTCCCACCGATTCCATAAACGATCTGAACCTTGGTCTGCTTGCTCTCAAAGAGGTGCAGGAGAAAATGAATAAAAGCCCGTGCCTCCTCGAAGTGGCCGATACTCTTCAAGGCCTCCAACATGAGGGAGGCGTCACGGAGCCAACAGTAGCGGTAGTCCCAGTTTCTTCCCTCTCCGATGACCTCCGGAAGGGAGGTCGTCGGTGCCGCAATGATCGCACCGGTTTCCTCATAGGTCATCAGTTTCAGGGTGAGTGCCGACCGGAGGACTGTCTCGGAATAGAGGTTCGGTAATCGGCAATGGCCCGACCAGGTTTCCCAGTAGCCTTTTGTCTTTTCAAACATCTCATGGGCATAGACGAGTGTGGGGGCCTCGATCTTTTCGTGGTAGGTTAGGAGAAGGTATTCTTCCCGCTCAAGTGGGAGGGGGCTCTCTGTCAGGACGCCGTTCAGAGGGAGGCTTGAGTAGAGAAAGAGGCTTTCGAGGCCGTTGGAGGCGGTGATGACCGCCTGTCTTTTTCGGACGGACGTCTCGCCTTGGGCGTAGTTCATTTTGGGTTGAAATGAAACCTTGAGAAGAGACCGACCGCGCAGTGGTTTCAAAATCCTGATGATCTCGACGGGCCTCCGGTAGTCCGTCCCTTCTCGGTAGCGAGGCATGAAATCAAGCAAAGCAAAGGCGTTTTCCCCGTCATCGAATTCCGTTTGAAGGATGTTGGTTTGGGGCAGGTAGACCTGCGAAATTCTTGCGGCGCCGGCAAGAGAGACCTGGAAATGACCCCCTTGGGCGTCCAGTATCCTGGCGAAGGCGGAGGGGCTGTCGAACTTGGGGAGGCAGCACCATTCAATGCTCAAGCCACTCTTCTTCGCCGGGAATGGCCACGGGGTCCTCCAAGGGCCAGAGGATTTTTTTATCTGTTTTGAGTATTGAAGTGGCCCCCCATGCCGGTTTGGCAAGGACAATCACCCGATCAAAATACATCTCACACACTTCCGCAAGCATCTTGGACTTCTGACTTGAGATGTCGATCCCGATCTCCCTCATGACCTCAATGGTAATTCGATTCAACTCACCAGGATAAAGACCGGCGCTTGTTATTGAAAAACTTCCCGGAAGGAACGCACGGGCCAGCCCCTCCGCCATTTGACTCCGACAAGCATTGTATTCACAAACAAAGAGAATTTTCACCGGGGCAAGTGTATTTTGCCCTCCCATGCTGTCAAGTTAGATTCGCTCATATTTTCTCTCCTTCAATCAGCAAATAGGTATCCGCCTTCAAGTAGGTCGTGCGAATCACCTTAAGCGATTTGATAGAATGAATGTGATCCAAAGTTTTGCGATCGAACCGCGCCCCACAGACAAACTCGACAAACGGAGCGAGGATTTTCTGGCGAAGTTAAAGGGGGAAATTTATAACTCATTTTTTCTGTTTTTTTTCATATGTCCGATTCTTTTCTTCACATGATCTCCAAAAATTTTCTTAAAAAGGGATCAATAATGAAAAGGTGATTTTCAGTATCAAGGGAGAGGAGGGGGCAGTCTTCCAGTTCTTTCTTGATACGGGCCAGTTCGGAAGCCGGTAACCCCGACTCTTCCTGCATATCACTGCCGGAGTATTTTTTAACCGGCCCTATTTTCGCGACTGCCCCAATGAATTTTTTTTGCAATGAACTGTAACCATACAGGGCAGAGAAATAGCGGCCCCGCTTTGATTCCACAGCCGATTCAAAGGCGCTGTCGATGTGGCCTTGGGTGATTTCCAGATTTGAAAAATTCTCCACAATCCAGGCCCCTAGTTCATTAACGTAGTTTGGGACATTATTCATGAGATCCAACATATATTGCGCCTCCTTTTTCTGGATCAAAATGTTCGAGGCCGCAAATCGCTCGTTCAGATAAGGCAGATAGTCTTCGACGGGGATTGGTTTTAATTCCATGTCTTCCCCAAAACTAAAAAATGGGAGTTTCTTGTCATTGAAGATTTTATAGAGCAGTCTTTGATTGCTCCCCATGAGAAGAATCGCCGCCTTGGAGAGCTGCTGGAATTCTCTGCGAAGAAAGGCCTGGACTTTTTTAAGTTCGGCAATAGCCTGGAATTCATCAATGATGAGAACCAATTCGTTTTTTTCGGAGATCTCCGCCAATTTGTGAAACAGTTGTATTAAATAAGTTTCGGGATGATGAAAGGCCATTTTTTCCATTGATAATTCAACGCCACCGGGAAGGTTGATCTTCAGCCGGGCCAGGAGGTCATTGAACAAGCCTTTGACCTTCTGGGCAGGAAACTGTTTTTTGAACGCCAGATCGCTGTGAGTATGAAATCTCTGCGCCACCTCTTCGAGTGAACTTGTCTCATTCAGGTCAACATAGAGATGGAAGGCATTTGGTTGAACAGCTCGCCTCCTCTGACTACAAACATGCACGAGAGAGGTCTTTCCCATGCGCCGAATACTATAAAGGACCAAGCGACCCTGACGCTCCATGACAGAGAGGACCCGCTTGATCTCCTTTTGGCGGTCACAAAGATCCTCCGAATCCAAAATCACGTCGAATTTAAACAACTTGGCCACAGTTATTTTATATAGTAATATATATATAAAGTCAATTATGTTTACTTATATATTTATAAGTAAATAACTTGCCTCACACCCTCTCCCCTGCCTTCTGAACCAGAAACTCAAACAGTTTTTCTTTGAATTCCGGATCGAGCATCGGCCTCTGAAACGTCTTTACCAACGCCGCCGTCTTGCGATAGGCCGCGATGAAACGCTGACAGTTTTTACAAGCCTTGAGGTGACGTTCTACTGCCTTCATGGTCGATGAATCCAAGGACCCTTCCAAAAAGTCGTAGGCGAACTGCTCGACCTCTTCACAGGTAGGTAGCCCCATGAGGCCAAACATGGCCCGGATCATTTTGTGCTTAATGGACATATCTTTCCTCAATCCTTTTCCTTAAAAACAATCGCGCCCGATGCACTCGATTTTTCATCGCCGGTTTGGTCAGTTCCAAAATCTTGCAGACCTCCTCTTCCGGCAGTTGCTCGACATCCTTCAAGAGATAGGCGGTCTTTAAGTCATCGGGCAGAAGCTCGATCGACTCCTGGACAAATTGTTGAAACTCCTTCTCGACAAATTTCTCATCCGGGAGCTTTGACCAGTCTGAGAAATTTTCCAGATGGATACCGCTTTCGTATTTTGGCAAGACCTCCTCCCACGAAACCGTCTTCTTCCCTTTATCGGGCCGAAGCCTCATCAACGACTCGTTCACGGTGACCCGATAGAGCCAGGTATATAATGAAGACGAGCCTTCAAACGTGTCGATCTTTTCCACCACCTTGAGTAACACCTCCTGAACAATCTCTTGGGCTTCTTCGGGGCGTTTCACGAACCGGAGTGAAAGCCTGTACAGTTTATCCGACCAGCGGGAGATCAATTCACGAAAGGCCCAATCGGCCTTCTCGCGGAGGCCCTGAATCAGTTCCTTCTCACTGAGATTAGATGCGGCGGCTGGCTGAAAATCTCGCGATTTTGGAAGAGTTTCCACAGGGGCTGCAAATCTAGCAAAATCTCAAGGAATGGGAAGACAAAACCCCTCTTGACTATGACCCAAAAAACAACGTAGTATTTGGGTCGTGTTCCAAAGATCAATCAACCTATCGAAATCGCACTCTTTTTTTTTGTTCGGACCAAGAGGAACCGGAAAATCGACCCTCTTAGATCGTTTTTTCGAGCCCGAAGAAAGTGTGGTGTTGAATTTGCTGGATTTTGAACTTGCCAACGAACTGGCAAGCTATCCCAATAATCTGCTGAACCGTCTCGCCCCCTACGCGGGTAAAAGGGCCTGGGTGGTGATTGATGAAGTCCAAAAGGCGCCCCCGTTGTTGGACCTGGTGCATAAGTTTATCAAAGAAAAACGGTTCAAATTTGCCCTGACCGGTTCAAGCGCCAGAAAACTGAAACGGGGCGCGGCGAATCTTTTGGCCGGAAGGGCCTTTATTTACCATTTGTTTCCACTGACGGTGACTGAGCTGCAAGCCCGATTTTCTCTTGATGAAGCGCTGAAGTTCGGAACACTTCCGGAGATTTTTAATTTCGAAAATGAATCGGATAAAGCGAGCTTCTTAAAGGCTTACTCCAAGACCTATCTCAAGGAAGAGATAATGACGGAACAAATTGTTCGCAATCTGCCGCCGTTTCGCCGTTTTCTGGACGTTGCGGCCCAAATGAATACCGGCGTTATCAGTTATTCCAATATCGCGCGGGATATTCATTCCGATCCGAAAACCGTGAGCGGGTATTACGATATATTAGAGGATACCCTGCTCGGAATCAGACTTCCCGCCTACCACACGTCCATCCGAAAACAGCAAAAAAAAGCTTCAAAATTTTATCTGTTTGACACGGGTGTTGCGCGAGCTTTGGCCGGACAGGTTGATTACGATTTGGTCCCACGGAGCTTTGAATACGGACAATTGTTTGAGGCATTTATTATCAATGAGATTCATCGTCGCCTCACCTACCAAGGCAAGCAATTTAAGCTGTCCTACTTGCGGGTCAAGGAAGACCTGGAGATCGATTTGATTATCGAACGTGGAAAATTGGCTCCAACATTGGTAGAAATCAAGTCCGCGAACAGGGTAGACGAACGTCACGCAAAGGGACTTCTGACACTGGGGAGTGATTTTAAATCACCCAAACAATATTTAATCTCGAATGATCCGGATCAAAAGCGTTTCTCAACTGTTTCAGCCTGTCCATGGGCTGAGGCGATCGATCGTATCGTAAGTGACGCGTAAGAAAGATTCTCCCGCCCGGAGAGACCTTTTCGTTCTCGGGTTCTTGCAATGAAAAAGCCCTCGGATAATGGTCCGAGGGCTTTTACTTAATCGGGATCAGGGAACTATTCCTTCATCGCGGTGCAGGAACCTTTCTTTCCCTCCTCCTTTTCGCCCTTCTTTTTCTTATCCTTCATCCCACTGCAGGAGCCTTCCTTCGCCTCCTCCTTCTTCTTGTCCTTCATGGCGCCACAGGAACCACCGGCGCACGATCCTCCCTTCCCCTTCTCCTCTTTCTTCTCCTGCTTGGCAGGTTCATCCCCGGCAAAGGCAAGGCTTCCTATCCCCGGGGCGAATGTCGTCGCCAGAAAACCGGCGAGTGTGAGACTGGTGATTAGCTTTTTCTTGTCCATTTTTTCCTCCTTTTGACAGGGTTAGATGACGAGACCGACGAAAAGTCTCATGGAGTGAATCAAAAATCCATATGATCAATATCATATCGGAACTTTCCGAAGAAACTTTTATTGAGAAGAGTCATCTAATCGTCTTGAGAGGCCACCATGCATTGTTATTTTGCCGTCAGCAAGGTTTGTAATCTCCGGTGCAGCTATTGTTATGTCTCGGAATATAACAAGAGCCACCAGGACGACTACGATCGACGGGCGCTGTCGGCTGCGGAGAGATTTGTTGAGAAAGCAGGGACAGAAAAACTCCCGCTCGAGAGCGTCACACTGCATGGGGCTGAACCGACGATCCTCACAGCCAGGACGCTGGGCCAAATCGTAAATCTCTTTGCGAAACCAACTGACAACGATGTTCGAATCCAGTCCAACGGGACCCATTTTACACCGAAATATCTGGATGACTTGCTGGGGGTAATACAGGATCCCGCAAAATTCTTTATCGGGATCAGCATGGACGGCAGCGCCGTGATCCATAATCCACAAAGAAACGACACGTGGGATCTCGTCTTTCGGAACATCATGGAACTCCGCGCCCGGAATTTTCAGACAGGGCTCCTGGCAGTCGTCACGAGCTTGACCCTCAAACACCTGAAGGAATTTGGGCTCTGGGTGGAATACATGAGACCGCTTGTCCACAGCATCACCTTTAAGCTTGGTGAGCATGGATTTGGGCTAACCGGCGTTCCAGCCGGACCTCTGCATCCAGGACGGCAACGAATGTGAATTTTATGAATTCGACATCGATGGAAACTGCTACTCGTGCAACAAGAACTACCTCGAGACCGGGGTCTTTGCGAACTGGTTCGAGGAGCCGTTTGAAACGGTAGTGTCCAAGAGGCAGAGCCTCTACGGATCACGGCCTGTCGATCCGGAGTGTCAGTCCTGTCCCTACCTTTCGATTTGTCACAGCGGCTGTCCGCTCACACGGGAGGAAGGGAAATCGGTCGATTGCCGGATCAAGAAGGAGATCTATGCGCGGTTTGCAGAAGAGGGGATCGACCCCGAACTTTTCTTCAAGATTGGGAAAAGATCGACAGTAGAGACAATAAAGACAGCAAGATTTCTGAATCTGTTATTGAAGAACCGGCAGATGACTATTGGGGAGGCCCAGGAGACGCTTCAAATCACCAACGAGGAGAGGAATGATTCACTCGAATTGATCAAAAAACTTTACAATGAGGGCGACCTCAAGGAGGATTTATGTTGACCAAACTTAAAGCCATCTACGAAAAATGGTTGCTCTGCACGGGGATATTGGCAAGCTTCTTTCTTCTACTCACAAGAATCAACTGGGGGTGGCAGTTTTTGGTTACGGGCAAAGGGAAGCTCGCGAATCCCGGTCCGGTGATCGAATTCTTTCAAGGACTCGGGATACCGTTTCCGACCTTCAACGTCTATCTGGTCGGCCTGACGGAATTTTTGGGTGGCCTCTTTTTGATTTTGGGGCTCGGATCCCGGATCATCACGATCCCTTTGGCGATCACGATGTTCGTCGCCTATCTGACCGCCGATCAGGCCGCCTTTTTCTCATTCTTCTCCGATACGGAGGCGTTTGTGAAGGCGACACCGTTTCCGTTTCTGATCACGGTCCTGACGGTCCTCTTCTTCGGAGCGGGTACCTTCTCCGTCGACAGGCTCATCGGAAGATTTTTCTCAAAATCCTACTCCTGCGCGGAGGATAAAGGTTGATTCCAATGGAGTCTCGACGGCTTTGCAGAAACTTTATTTTCCTTATTTTTTGCCTACTGGTATTGATGACCCTTGTCTCCTGCGCGGTGACACGACCAAATTTGAATCGACTCTATGGGGATCTTGCCCGAAGGAAACATTACCCTGTGATCCTGATCCCGGGTGTCTTCGGGTCCCGTCTGGTCAATAAGAAGAGCGGGAAAGAGGTCTGGCCCGGCGGGTTCTTTAACCTGATGACGGGTCGCCACTTCAACGATCTGGCGATCCCGGTAACCTCCGAAGACGTTCATAAAAACCGCGATTCCATGCAGCCGGCCGGTCTCTTTTTCGAGGCGGTGGGGCACGACTTTTACGGGGAAATTATCAAGACCCTCGAAGGACCGGGTGGTTACCATTGCGCGCCGGCCGACCGACCGAGACCGGAGACCGATTGCTACCTTTTCTCCTGGGATTGGAGGAGGGATTTCACCGAGGCGGCCGCGGAGCTTGACCGTTTGATTGAGAGCATCCGGCGTCGCGCTGGAGACACGCACCTCAAGGTCGACATCGTGGCCCATAGCGCCGGTGCCCTCGTGGCACGCTACTACCTCCGTTTTGGGGGAGAAGATGTGCTCAACCGGGAAAACGCCGTCGTCACTCAGGCGGGTGCCGCAAAGGTCCGCAAGGCGGTCCTGATCACGCCGCCCAACTTCGGATCGGTCACCGCCCTTCAGGTGGCGATGATGGGGTATCGGATCAGCCCCTTCGGGACAATACAGCCGGAGACACTCGCGACTTTCCCGAGCACCTACCAGCTCCTGCCACATCCGGATCGCGACTGGATGGTCGATGAGTACGGTCAAAAGATCAGCATGGACCTCTACAACATCGAGACATGGGAAAAAGGCTCCTGGTGGATTTTTGACCCGAAGATCCGGCGTCGCATCGGCGAAAAATTTCACCATCCGGAAGATGCCAATCGCTATCTTCTATCTCTCGAACGCCTGATGACCCAATCGTTGGTCCGAGCCCGGTGGTTTCATCATTATCTCTCAATTCCTGTCGGAAAATCACCCACACATTATATCGTCTTTGGAGGGGACTGTCATCAGACACCGGCCCGGTGCCTGATGGAAACGGTTCATGGAAGGGTCATGATCCGGCTCCGGCCTGACGAAGTCGTCCGCCAGATTGAGGGTGTTGATTACGAGCGATTGATGTTGGAGCCGGGAGACGGAAGGGTCACCAAGGCCTCGGTCCTGGCGAGGACGACGCTTGATCCGGAACAGAAGCAGACGGGGTACTTTCCGATTGAGGCGTTTGTCTTTCTTTGCCGCGATCATGAAGAGATGCCGGGAGACATCACGTTTCGGGATAACCTCTTAAACGTGCTGCTCTATTGAATCAGCCAGATTTGAAGACCTTTTCGTTTCCACGGCATCAAAGCGTATAGAAACCAAAAACCCTTCGACTTGGCCCTCAACGGGCCTCGCTCAGGGTAAAAAAGGGGGACTTATAAAGATCAGGATCGGACCTGTGCCACGTAAAGAACCAGATTCCCCATATGAGTAAACACTATCATTTGATCGTTATCGGCGCCGGGTCGGGGGGACTCGTTGCGGCGGCTGGGGCGGCAGGACTTGGGGCCAAGGTTGCATTGGTCGAGAAGCACAAAATGGGGGGTGATTGCCTCAACACCGGTTGTGTCCCCTCGAAGGCGATTATCCGAACGGCGAAACTGATTTATGATGCGAAAACCGGAAGTCGGTTTGGTCTTTCCGATCTTAACGCCGATATCAACCCTTCAACGCCGCTCAGGGTTGATCTTTCCCAAATCATTAAATCGGTCCAATCGGTTCAGGGAAAATTGGAGCCGCATGACTCACCCGACCGGTTCCGAAAATTGGGAGTCGATCTCCACTTTGGGACCTTTCGATTCATCTCTCCGTACGAGATCACCGATGGAACTGTTACCTTATCGGCAAAACGATTTGTCATTGCGACCGGTGCCTCTCCCTTTGTGCCACCGATCAAGGGGATCAAAGAAATCTCGATTCTCACAAGCGATAATGTTTGGAGCCTCAAGGAAATTCCAAAACGGTTAGTGGTCTTGGGTGGAGGCCCGATTGGTGCTGAGCTGACTCAAGTCTTCGCCCGACTTGGATCGAGGGTCACTGTCGTTGAAATGTTGGACTCCCTTCTCATCCGGGAGGATGCGGAGGTTTCACAAGCCATCAAAGAACGCTTTATAAAAGAAGGAATCGAGGTCTTGACCGGTCACAAGGCGGTTGAAATCAACCCTTCGACTCTGCTCAGAGTTGATGCTGAGCGCAGTCGAAGCATCAAGAAATCGGGTGAGTCCTTTGAACTGATGGCACAAGAAGGCGAGAAGGAAAAACGAATCCCATTTGACCAGATTCTTGTCGCGGTCGGCCGTGCCCCAAACGTGAACAACCTCGATTTGGAAAAGGCGGGAATAAGATTCTCCAGAAAAGGAATCGCGGTGGACGATTACCTCCGAACATCCGCCAAACATATCTATGCCTGTGGCGATGTCGTCGGTCCTTATCAATTCACCCACACCGCCGACTTTCAGGCGCGGCTGATCTTACGAAATGCACTCTTTCCCGGCAGATCAAAGATCGACTACCGGGTCGTTCCGTGGTGCACCTTCACCGATCCGGAGGTGGCGCGGGTTGGCTTGAACGAAAAAGAAGCCAAGGAAAAAGGTCTCCACCATGACATTTATTCTTATTCCTTCAAAGATTTGGATCGTGCCGTCTGTGACCGTGAGGACGAGGGATTCATCAAGGTCTTGACCCAAAAAAGCTCGGATCAATTATTGGGGGTGACGATTGTTGGACCCCACGCCGGGGATCTGCTTCACGAACTCGCGTTGGCGATGCATCAAAGGATCGGACTGAAAAAAGTCGCCTCGATGATCCATGTCTATCCGACACTTGCCGAAATTTCAAAGCGCGTTGGCGATGCGTATCAGAGAACGAGACTCACGCCTCGTTACAAAAAGTGGCTGGAAAGATATTTCCGATGGAGATTCGGATGATGGTTCGACAAGCTCACCACATTCCATTAGTCAGCGTTATTGTCCCTGTTCATCAAGAGGATCGGCATTTGGTTAAAAATCTCACTCAACTCCAAGGGGACCCACGAATCGAGGTCATCGTGGTTGAAGCAGAAAAGGTCGGTGTAGCCAACCGCGCCTATCAGATGAACCTTGGCGCGTGCCAGGCACGTGGTCAACTGCTTGTTTTTCTTCACGTTGACACCTTAATTCATCCCAAGGATCTGTGGATAACTTATCAAAGACTAAAAGAGGATCCTTCCTTCGTCGGAGGCGTCTTTCGGTTCACTCTCGATACCCAATCTCCCAAGGCGCGCCTTCTTGAATTAGGGGTTTTACTCCGGCAACAAATTTTCCATCTCCCTTACGGTGACCAGGCGATCTTCATTCGAAGGTCACGCTTCGAAGCGATGGGAGGTTACCCGGAGGTTCCTCTCTTGGAAGATGTTTTGTTTATCCAAAAGATGAAGAAACAGGGAAAACTCTTTTTCTGTTCAAAACCGGCAATCACAAGCGTCCGTCGTTGGGAGCGCCATGGATATCTCAAGACGACAGTCGTGAATTTGGCGACAATGATTCTATGGAAATCGGGTGTCTCGTTGGAGCGTTTGCACACCTTCCGGAGGAGGTTTTTCTCATGACCCCGTTCCAAGATACATTGAAACGGCATCGTCTCAGTCTGACACGACAGAAGACCGAGATTTTGCAGATCAACGTCGGCAAGCTGTGTGATCTCGCTTGTCTCCACTGCCATGTGGAGGCGGGGCCAAAACGCAAGGAGATTATGGAACGGAAGACTGTCGAGCGGCTCATGGAACTTTTGAAGAAGTCACCTGCTGTTCAGACCGTTGATCTGACCGGCGGGGCGCCAGAACTCAACCCGAACTTCCGCTACTTGGTCGAAGAATCCAGCAAGATTCTAACCAGCCGCAAAGCGGCGTTGAGGGGGAGTCTCCATCCGGCTTTGCCGGTGGAGGGGGCGACGCAAGCCCCTGTAATTGACCGGTGTAATTTGACTGTCCTCTTTCAAAAGGGACAAGAGGAGACCCCCTATTTTCTGAAAGAACACCGGGTGCAGATCGTTGCCTCGCTCCCCTGCTATTCCAAGGAAAACGTCGAGGCACAACGGGGTCGCGGGGTCTTTGATAAAAGCATCCGGGCACTTCGGTTCCTGAATGAATTGGGATACGGAAAGGAAGGGACCGGTCTTCTCCTCGACCTTGTTTACAATCCGGTCGGTCCCTTCCTGCCGCCACCTCAATCGGAGTTGGAGGCCGATTACAAAAAAGAGCTGAAAGAACTCTTTGGAATTGAGTTTAATCACCTGTTGACCATCACCAACATGCCAATCAAGAGATTTCACGATTATTTGGAACGCCGAGGTGAGTTAGACCAATACGCAGACCTTCTCGCTACCCATTTCAACCAGGAGGCAGTCGGTCGTGTGATGTGCCGTAATCTTGTTTCCATAGGCTGGGACGGAAAAATCTACGATTGTGATTTTAATCAGATGTTGGAGATTCCGCTGGGTGGAAAGAGGCGAACAATCTGGGAGATTGAGTCGCTTGATGAATTGGTCTCAGAGTCGATTGCGTTTGCCAATCATTGCTACGGTTGCACCGCAGGAGCTGGAAGTTCGTGTTCCGGTTCACTTGTGAAGAAAGGAGGATATCGTAATGATAAATAGTCTTAGCGAAAACCAGCCGCAAAGCGGCGTTGAGGGGGAGGCTCCAACCCGCCGTTGCCAAGGCGGGGTGGAGGGGGCGATGCGAGCCCCTAGAGAAGACGTGAAAAATTATTATGGCAAGGTCCTCAGGGGAAAGAAAGACCTCAAGACCAACGCCTGTTGCGGCACCGATAGTTTCCCGGCTCATCTCCGTGAGATTGTAAAGATGATCCATCCGGAGATTATTGAAAAATGTTACGGCTGTGGCTCACCCATCCCATCAGTATTGGCGGGGCTGACGGTTTTGGACCTTGGGTGCGGAACGGGACGCGATTCCTATATCCTTTCCAAGTTGGTCGGTCCAGAAGGTCAGGTCATCGGTGTTGATATGACCGATGAACAACTGGAAGTGGCGCAACACCATCTCCCCTTTCAAATGAAACAGTTTGGATTTTCGAAACCGAACGTCCGTTTTTTGAAAGGGTATATTGAGGATCTTGAATCATTGGGGATTGCAAATCATTCAGTTGATCTGATCGTTTCCAACTGTGTCATCAACCTCTCGCCCGACAAGCGGCGCGTCTTCTCCGAAATCTTCCGCATTTTGAAACCGGGCGGGGAACTCTATTTCGCCGATATTTTTACCGGGCGCCGGATGCCGAGGGAATTGTCGGAAGATCCAGTCCTCCTGGGCGAATGTCTCGGCGGCGCGCTTTACCTCGAAGACTTTCGCCGATTGCTTCTTGAGGTTGGATGCCACGATTATCGTGTTACCTCCCGTTCCAAAATTGAATTGAAAAATCCGGAGGTCGAGGCAAAAGCGGGGATGATCGACTTCTGGTCGATGACGATCCGGGCGTTCAAGCTGAAACTCGAAGACCGATGTGAGGATTACGGACAGATCGCTACTTACTTGGGAACGATTCCGGAATCACCTCATGCCTTCTTTCTTGATGACCACCACCTGTTTGAAAAAGGGCGCTCGGTTCCAGTCTGTAGCAATACAGCGGCAATGCTTCAACAGACAAGGGTTGCCTCGCACTTCAAAGTAACCGGCGATCTCTCGACTCACTATGGACTTTTTGATTGCGGTGGTACAACGGCCACCGACAGGGAAAGAGTTTCGTCAGGGGGATGTTGCTGATGAACGAACTTCTCATCTTTGCCAAATATCCCGAACCGGGACGGGTCAAGACGCGACTTGCGCGAACTGTCGGTCCTGTAAAAGCGGCCCTCCGTTATCGGGGCATGGTCGAGATGGTTATGCAAAAGAGTCTTCCCTTGAATGGTGAGTACCAACGGGCTCTCTGTTTTGATCCTCCCGAAAGGGAAAACGATTTTAGAAAATGGTTTCCTTCACTCGATTTGAGGCGACAAGGAGGTGGGGATTTGGGACAACGAATGTCAGCCGCTTTTCAAGAGTCGTTGGCAAAGGGTTCGAATCGAGCGGTGTTGATCGGCACCGATTGCATCGAGATCAACCGATCTCTTTTATGTGAGGCCTTTGATCGTCTGGATAAGGCTGATCTTGTCCTCGGCCCGGCCAAGGACGGAGGTTATTATTTGATCGGGATGAAGAAGACGCATCCCTTTCTTTTTGAGGGGATCCCCTGGAGTACGGAGAAGGTCCTTGATGAGACTCTTGAAAAGGCCAAGAGGGACCGCCTCAAGGTTGAACTGTTCAAAACACTCTCGGATCTCGATGAAGAATTTTAAGCCACTTCTTTTTCTGTTGATCTTGGTGGGTGGGTTGGCTGCCTATTTTTTCACACCACTTCGACAAGTCATGACGCCAGCTCGTCTCGTCGCCTTAACCCACTCGACACATGGAGTTTGGTGGATGCCGGTCGTCCTCATTCTTTTCTATGGCATCGGGGGGTTGTTTGGTCTTCCCGGATCGGCCCTGACTTTAGCCATCGGTGCCCTGTATGGGGTCCTCCCCGGATTTTTCTACAACGTGATTGCCTCAAACCTTGCCGCCGGTGCCGGTTTCTTCGGGGCGCGATACTTGGGACGGGATTTTGTCTCCCGTTTTCTGAAAGGAAAATGGAAGGAGTTCGATGAACAAGCGGCGAGCCACGGGTTTCGCCTGATCTTTTATCTTCGCCTCGTCCCTCTTTTCCCTTTCAATGGAATCAACTTCGGTGCCGGTCTTTCCAAGGTCCGATTCACTGATTACGCGGTTGCTTCATTGTTGGGGATGATCCCCGGCACCTTCGTCTATACCTACTTCGCCTCATCCCTTTTGAGTAGGACCACAGGGGCCAAAGAGGAAGCAACGTTCCACTTGATACTTTCAACGGTTCTGTTCGTACTGTTGTCCCTCATTCCGGTGATTTATAAACAATTCAGGAAGTGAGCCGATGAATGCTCCCTACGGCTTGGTTGAGAAAAAACAATGGAAAGTCTGTAGCAGTTGGTGTACTAACTAAGCTAGAAATGAAAATCATTCTGGCGCATCGCTTCAACTTCCCATTTGTCTTTTTGTTGAGCTTCGCACTCCTCACCGCAAGGACGGTTTGTTCCTGTGAGTCGTTTTCAGCGGCAAGTCATGATCATCAACATGCAAAAGCCCAACAAGACGCTCACGAGCATGATTCGCCCCCTGAACCTTACCACGACGACTGTCTTTGTGCCCATGTTGATCAGGGTGTTGCCTTACAAACATACCAGTTCAGTCCGGCTTTCTCGTTTTTTATTGGTTCACTCACTTCGATCGGTCTTGATTCGTTTCCGGACCATCATGCCACAAAGCCAATGGTCTCCTATCATTCGCCGCCTTCCACCCGCCCACTCTATATTACACAATCATCCCTTCTGATGTAGCGAGCCACCTGTTGTTTTTGGTTGGCTGGCGATTTTACGCCCGCCCGCTCTGCATTCACCTTAAGAAAGGATTTTTATGGATTTTTCATTTCTCGGATTTCATGGCTTGAAAGAGGTTTTCAATAATAGGCATGACTTGTTATTGGCGGGCCAGATCTGTCTGGGCGTGGGGGTCATCATCATGGGGATCATAGCCAGCAGCTCCGTCATCACGAGGAGGAATAATCATGAAAACGGTAGATAACCTATTAGAACTCGTTGGTAACACACCTGTTTTAAGGCTGCACCCTTTTGAAACAGAAGGGGTCCGTTTGTACGCTAAGCTGGAGGGATTCAATCCATCGGGAAGCGTCAAGGACCGAACGGCGCTTGCGATGCTGAAAGCGGTAAAAGCGAGCGGCTCTCTCCGTCCCGGAATGAAAATTGTGGAGGCCTCAAGCGGTAACACCGGTATTGGGCTCGCGATGGTCTGTCGATTGGAAGGATTTCCTCTCACGATCGTGATGTCAAAAAAGGCGAGTCAGGAACGGATCGCGATGTTACGTGCCTACGGCGTCGAATTAATCCTGACCTCCCGGGAAGGAGGCGCTGACGAAGCCCGTCGCGTTGCCGACGAAACGGCCATAAAATCACCCCATCTCTACTTCCGGCTTTCTCAGCACCGCTCTCGCGAGAACGTCAACATGCACTATAAGTGGACGGCCGGAGAACTTCTGGAGCAGGTGCCTGGACCAATCGATGCCTTTGTCGCGGGGATAGGAACTGGTGGAACGTTGATGGGTATTTCCCGAAGACTTAGAGAGACATACTCCAATATCCGGATCATCGGAGTTCAACCAGAGGAAATTTTAAGCCGGCAAGAAGGACTTCGAAACGTCAATAAATCAGTTACGCCAGAAATCTTTGACAGGAAACTGTTGGATGAAATTCTAGAGATACAGGACAAAGAGGCAATTTTAAGAACCAGGCAACTTATGGAACGGTGTGGCCTTCTTTACGGACCGAGTTCCGGAGCAATCCTTGCGGGTGCTCTCAAATTGGTACATGACGGTATGAAAGGAACGATCGCCATGATTTTTCCGGATCGGGGAGAAAAATATCTCTCCACTTCAATCTATCAGGCGGAAGAAGAATGATTCAAATGGTTGGTGGAACACTCTTTCTTCTTGGGTCCTCTTTCTTTTTTGCCATCATGGGGATGATGATCAAACTGCTTGATGGAAGAATTCCTCTTTTTCAACTCTCATTTTTGAGAAGCTCACTGGCATTGGTCCCCCTCTTTTTTTTGATGAAACGGTTGGGGGTGACGTTTAGAAGCCCTCAATGGCCTTTGTTAAGCCTCAGAGGAATCTGGGGTCTTCTGGCAATGCTCTTCTATTTTTGGGCGCTGGCCAATATCCCGCTCGCTCCCGCCGTCATGCTGAATTATTCCTCCCCCATCTTCACAACCCTCTTTGCGAGCTGCCTTCTTGGTGAGAAAGTAACCCGAGTTGGTATTATTTGTCTCACGGTGGCACTCTTGGGACTCGTTTGTATCCTTAAGCCGTTTGATGGGAGGCCAGAGTGGGGTTATTTTTTAGCGCTTGGGGCCGGTATTTTTTCGGGAGCTGCCTTTACGACCGTCAAGCACCTCACAGTAAGGGAGCCTCCCTGGAGAATTGTCTGGTATTACAATTTCATTGCGAGCCTTGGGGCTTTGCCTGTTGCGGTCAGTAACTGGGTTTGGAGGGATGTGCCTGATCTGCTTCTCCTGCTTGCCATCTCTTTGGCTGGAACAACGGGCCAAATCTTTTTAACCGAAGGATTCTTGCGTTGTTCAGCATCCGAGGGAAGCGTTGTCACCCTTTCTATTGTTGTCTTTACAAGCTTGGGGGGGTGGTTCTTTTGGGGTGAAGTCCCCGATTTTTTGCAATTTTTGGGAATGATGGCTGTCCTCGGAGGCATTCTTGGAATCACGAAATCGAAGGAACTTGGAATAATAAAATGAGGTAGAAAACCAAACCCAAAGGAGGAAAACTATGAAAAGCACAAGAGCAGCAGGAGTAGCGATTATGGTGGCCATGGTTTTTATGGCAGGGTCCGTGGCGACGGCTCAAGAACATGCACACAAATCGCCACATGGCGGGCAGGTCATTACCGTTGGATCGTATCACTATGAAATGCTCGTCAAGCCGGGAGAGATCAATCTCTACGTGTTGGATGGCAAGCTCGCCACATTACCCCTCAAGGGAATGGAAGGTAGACTTCTCCTTCAATTGCCGGACAAGACGAAGAAGGAGGTTACATTGCAACCTGACGGAGAACACCTCAAGGGAGCCGTTGATCTTGGGTCCACCACAAGTTTTATCGCCATTGCCACCGTGAAGATCGACGGCAAGCCGAATGCCGGACGGTTCAGTTACCCTCCCAAGGAATCTACGGAGGAACACCACCACAAGGAGAAATAATCATGAAAACGAATCAAAAATGGAGACAATTTATGAGATCAATTGTTGTCGGTACCCTGTTCGTTGCTGCTTTCCTGTTATCTTCCTGCATGATGTTTCATCACGGCATGATGGGTTCCCATCAAACGAAGAAAGACAATAATCACCAGATTCTTGTGGGACGGATCATCGAAGTCGAAGCTGATTCGTTCGTTCTTGAGGTGCGAGAGGGTCACCGCTACGAGTTTGAGATAGCCCACGATGCGAAGCTCTCGAAGAAGCGGCTTTCCCGTTATCGGGACAATAGGCGTACACGCGTGCCAGGCACGCTTACAACCAGTTGAGAAATAATAATAATATCTAAAATTCACTTGTGGATAACATGTGCCGGCCGGTAAGTCCGAAAGATCAAAGTTTAATTCCCTTGAGTTGGTCCGTGCGTCATGTATCCCATCCTTCATGCAATCTCCCATTTTCTTGCTTCGACAGAGTTTTCCTTTTGTCTCCTCAACCAACGCGGAGATTTTGATCCTGGGCTCAATGCCCGGACAAAAATCGCTGGAGGCGAATCAGTATTATGCCCACCCCCACAACTCTTTTTGGGACCTGATGGAGCATATCTTCGGCGCAGGTCATCAACTGGAGTATGAGAAGAGGCTTCAAATGCTGAAAGAGAATCGTGTCGCCCTCTGGGACGTGGCGTTCCAATGTCAGCGGAATGGCAGCCTTGATTCTAATATCCGAGCCGTCACCCCGAATGATTTTCAATCATTTTTTGCTAAACACCGTCGGATTCGTTCTGTCTTTTTTAACGGCCAAAAGGCGGAACAACTTTTTACGAGGCTGGTCTTAAGCAATATAGGAGAGAGGGTTCAAAAACTTAAATTCGTCAGACTCCCCTCCACGAGCCCCGCACACGCCTCACTCACGAGGGAGCAAAAGAAGGCACGATGGCATCGAGCATTGAACGCTGCCCAAAACCGGAGAGGTTGAAACTTCCAAATTGATCATCTAAGTCCTTCGATTCATAAATTCGGTGATGAATTTATTCACTCAGGACTAGTGCTGAGCGAGCAATTTCATTGATTTTTTTGGCTTTTTAGATACGTCATGGTAATTACGAGTCGAAGTACTAAGAGGTGGTTAGAGAGGAAAATATGAAGAGGACACGGTTTGCCGAGGAGCAGATCACGGGAATTCTGCGCAGAGTCGTTGCCGAGGCGGTCGGCACGGCCCTGCTTCTAACGGCCGTTGTCGGATCGGGAATTATGGGGGAACGGCTCGCCGGCGGAAATCTGGCCGTTGTCCTGTTGGCCAATAGTCTTGCGACAGGTGCCACTCTCGTTATCTTGATTCTTATTTTCGGAGAGGTTTCCGGGGCACACTTCAATCCAGCAGTCACGCTTGTTCTTGGGCGACGGGCGAACATGTCATGGGGCCAGATTCTTTATTACATGATCGCCCAGGTACTGGGTGCCATGGGGGGTGTTTGGATCGCCCATGCGATGTTCGGAGAGCCAATCCTCATGGTTTCAAGTCATGTTCGTGAGGGATACCCCCAAATCTTCGCCGAGTCTATTGCCACCTTCGGACTGCTCTTAACCATCTTGAGTTGTGTCCGGAATCACCCTCGCGCGGTTCCCGCGGCCGTCGGACTCTATATCATGGCCGCTTACTGGTTTACCGCCTCCACCTCTTTTGCAAATCCGGCTGTTACATTGGCGCGTGGTCTGACGGACACATTCACGGGAATACGCCCCCAAGACATACCCGGGTTTATTGTCGCACAACTCATCGGGGCCATATTCGCGATGTTTTTATTCCGATTCCTATTTCCCGATAAGGACTGCTCGCAAGAATCGTTATGACGATTGTCCTTTTTGCATGTGTTCATAACGCAGGTCGCTCTCAGATCGCGGCAGCATTCTTTAATGCGCTTGCCGATCCAGGAAAGGCAAAGGCCCTCTCGGCGGGGACAAAACCAGCGGAAAAGATTCATCCCGAAGTGGTGGAGGTGATGAGAGAAGTTGGCATCGATCTCTCTCGTATGAAGCCCCAAAAGTTCACCGATGAATTGGCGAGAAAGGGACAGATGCTGATTACTATGAGTTGCGGTGAATCTTGCCCTCTCGTGCCGGGCCTCTTTCGAGACGACTGGCAAATTTCTGATCCGAAAGGACAGACCCTTGATGCGGTGAGGTTGATTCGAGATGAGATCTCAAGAAGAGTTCAGGCACTCATCCAGAGAAAGGGGTGGGAACGACCGCGGAGAGTTCGCTCCGCATATTAAAACAACTTGATTTCCAACTCGTTGGAGATCTACTGGGTACAGCTATGTAGATGCCCGACACATGAGTGCCGCACGATTATTTTAAATCTTGAAAGGGGGATTTATGAATAAGAAGAGGTGGGTACTAACAGCCGTTGTCGTGACAGTGGTCATTACAATACTCGAAGCGATCTTCCACGGCGTGTTCTTGAAGGAGACTTATGCAGCGACCGCATCGATCTGGAGACCAATGATCGAGATGAACCGGCTCATGCCTCTGGGCTGGCTTTCGACGCTCATCACGTCATTCATCGTCGTCTACATCTTTCACCGTGGCTATGAGGGGAAGGGGAGCCAACTCACCGAAGGGTTGCGCTTTGGTTTAATGATGGGTCTCTTCACCTCCATCCCAATGTCGGTCTGGACTTACATCATGTGGCCGGTTTCTCTCTTTCTCGCAGTTGCGTGGTTCGTCATCGCAATGATCAACATGCTGGTCGCTGGCATAATTATCGGGATGCTGTACAAGAGGTTATGAAGCTCACCCGCAACAGCCTATTCCACACTGTCCGATTTTCTTCTTTAAAGAACGAAAGATTTTAAGGTATAGGCCTCGTGTGGGCCTTTTGTCTCCCTTCACTACCGAACATGAACTCTTTCGCAAGGCGGTGCGGGACTTTGCCGAAAAGGAGCTCCTTCCACATAAAGATGAGTGGGAACAGACCCGTGGCTTCCCTCGCGAGATCTACCGTCGGGCGGGAAAACTCGGCCTCTTTGGAATTTGTTATCCGGAAGAGGTGGGGGGAAGCGGAGGAGACTACTGGTTCAAGGTCGTCTTCTGCGAGGAGATGATCCGCTGTCGGATGACCGGTCTGGTGATGGATTTCCTTGTTCAGGCTGATATTTCGACACCGGTCATTTACGCCCTCGGCACCGAGGAACAGAAGAGGGAGTTTTTGATCCCTGCCATTCACGGTGAAAAAATCGGGGCGTTGGGAATTACGGAACCGGGTTGTGGATCGGATGTCGCCGCAATCAAGACAACCGCCCGTCGCGAAGGAGATGATTATGTCATCAATGGTGCCAAGATGTTCTGCACGAACGGCGGGCGTGGAAATTTTATTACACTGGCAGTCCGGACGGGGAAAATGGGGTATGGTGGTATCAGCCTCGTCACTTTTCCGACCGACACGAACGGTTTTAAGGTAGGTAAAAAGTTGGAGAAATTGGGAAATCATACCTCCGATACGGCACTCCTTTTCTTTGAGAACTGTCGGATCCCCTGTCGCTATCTCTTGGGTGAGGAAAACAAGGGCTTTGCCTACATCATGGAAAATTTCCAAGGGGAGCGATTGGTGGCAGCCCTGATGGCGATGGCGGGTGCCGAGCTGGCCCTTGAGGATACCATCCGTTACACAAAAGAACGACAGGCCTTTGGACGTCGAATTATTGATTTTCAAATCTGGCAGCACAAATTCGCAACACTCGCTACCGAGCTCGAAGCAGCCCGTCGGCTGACATACCATGCGGTCGCCCTTTTTGATGCCAAGAGGGAATGCGTGAAAGAGGTCTCGATGGCCAAGCTCTTTGCCGGAGATCTGGCGCAGAAGGTCGCCTATGAATGCCTCCAAGCCCATGGGGGATACGGTTATATGGAAGAATATGACAGCGCACGATTTGTGCGGGACATCCGCCTGATCACTATAGGAGGTGGATCATCGGAGATTATGAAGGAGATCATCACCAAAAAAATGGGATGGGGCGTGTCGTGACCAAAACGAAGAGACAGTTAGAGTCGTTAGCTGAGAAGAAAGAAAAGATCCGGCAGATGGGCGGACCCGATGAGGTGCAACGTCAGCATCAGGCAGGAAAACTGACCGCACGCGAACGAATCGATCTCCTGTTTGACAAGGGAACATTTATCGAAATTGGAATCCTCGGTCACCATCAGTCGACTCATCCCGATATGCAAGGCCGTTATACGCCGACCGATGGCTGTGTAACCGGTTATGGAAAGATCCAAGGCCGGTGGGCCGCCTGTGCCGCTTATGATTTTACCGTTATGGCCGGTTCCATCGGCGAGGTTCAGGAGAGAAAAGTCGAACGGCTGCGCGAAATTGCCTTGCGGGAAAAAATTCCGATGATCTGGCTCCTCGATTCAGCCGGGGCCCGGATCCAGGAACTGGCCGGCTCGCAGTTTGCCGGCAGTGGAAAACTTTTTTATGACCAGGTAAAAATGAGCGGGGTCGTTCCGCAGATCGCCGCGATGATGGGGCCCTGCGCGGCTGGTACCGCCTATATCCCGGCCCTCTCCGACTTTGTCCCGATGGTCAAATGGACGAGCTCAATGGCCCTTGCAGGGCCACCACTGGTCAAGGCAGTGATCGGTGAGGAGATCAGCATGGAGGAGTTAGGAGGATCGAGAATCCATTGTGAGGTGAGTGGCGTCGGAGATCTCGAAACTCCGGACGACCGGACCTGTCTTGAGGTTATCAAAGAGTATTTAAGTTACTTTCCTTCCCATTCCGGCGAAAAGCCGTTGCGATATCTCCGGAGTGGGGGATTCGATTTCGAAGAGGCCCCCGACGATCATGTTGATGATTCAATCCTGAACGTCCTGCCCGATAATCCAAAAAAGCCGTACGACATGCATGAAGTGGTTACGCGATTGGTTGATCATGGTCGTTTCCTCGAGCTCAAGCCAGCCTTTGCAAAAAACATACTGGTCGGATTTGGCCGAACCTGTGGATGGCCCTTAGGGATTGTGGCGAACCAACCGGCGGTACTCAGTGGTGTGATCGATGTCGATGCGGCCGACAAGGCATCCCGCTTCATCAACCTCTGCGATGCCTTTAATATTCCGCTCCTTTTCTTGCAGGATGTCCCCGGCTTTATGGTCGGGTCCAAGGTGGAGAGGCAGGGAATCATCCGACATGGGGCCAAGATGCTCTATGCCGTCTCACGCGCCTCGGTGCCGAAACTGACCGTGGTCATTCGAAAGGCGTATGGTGCCGGTTACTATGTTATGTGCGGTCGGGGCTACGAACCGGATGGCCTCGTCGCCTGGCCCTCCGCCGAAATCTCGTTGATGGGGGCTGAGGGGGCCGTCAACATTATCTTTCGAAAGGAGATTGATTCCTCCAAAGAGCCTGAAAAGACGCGCCTGGAGTTGGTTGAGAGATATCAAAAGGAGATCAGTCTCGAAAAGGCGGCCCGCGGGGCTTATATTGATGACATCATCGACCCGCGAGAGACGAAGCGCTGGATCGTCCGAACCGTTGAACTTGCTCAAAACAGAGAGAACCATTGGCCAAAAAAGAAACACGGGGTCGCTCCCGTATGAGCCCTAAGGTCATCATGACCTGCGCCCTGACGGGCGTTCTCGCTAAAAAAGAGCAGTGCCCGGCGATTCCCTATTCACCGGTTGAGATTGCCGAAGAGGCGAAGAGGGCCTACGATGCCGGCGCAGCGATTGTTCACATCCATGCACGAACTCCACAAGGTGGGGCCTGTTGGGAACCAGAAGTCTTTGGAGAAATTAAGGCCGAGATCCAGAAACGTTGTCCTGTCATTCTCAATTTCTCCAGCGGCGGAATTGGGGTTCCAATCCAGGAACGAACGCTTCATATCGCAGAACATCGGCCGATGATCGCCGCCCTCAATATGGGCTCGATGAACTACGCACTCTACAGCCCGAAGGCGAAGAAATTTTATCATGATCATGTCTTTGCCAATCCATTTCGGGATATTGAGTATTGTCTGAGACAGATTGTCGAAGCAGGTGCCAAACCGGAACTTGAGTGCTTTGACACCGGCCATATCGCCAACGCAGAACCGTTCATCGATATGGGACTACTCAAAACACCAGCCCATTTTTCACTCATCCTCGGTGTCCTGGGCGGCATCTCAACCCGCACGGGAAATCTGAAACACATGGTAGATAATCTCCCGAACGGTTCTCATTGGGAAGTGATCGGGATCGGACGGGATCAATGGCGACTCGTCCGTGAGGCGTTGCAACTGGGGGGAGATATTCGTGTGGGACTCGAGGACAACTTCTATCTCCCGCAGGGTGAGATGGCAAAATCAAATGGAGAGCTGGTCATGGCAGCAAGCCAGATGATCCGACAAACGGGGAAAGAGGTCGCAACGGTCCAGGAGGCGCGGAAAATTATGGGACTTGTCTAGCGATGTCCATTCTTCTCTCAGAACGACAAGGGGCGATCCTTTCGCTCACGCTCAATCGCCCTGAAAAGGCGAATGCCCTTTCGACGGAGTTGATTGAGGCGTTGCACCTCGCCTTTCAATCAGCGGAAAAGGCAGCGGATCTTTTGGTCATCACCCTGACGGGTGTGGGAGGAAATTTTTGTTCCGGGGCGGATACCGATGAATTCAAGAAAGGGGCTGAAGGACGTCGACGGGCCGTTGAAGGATATTGTGAGCTGGTTCAGTCGATCCAGCAGTTTTCGAAACCGTTTCTTGTCGGCGTTGAGGGGGGGGCGGTCGGAGGGGGGCTTGGACTGGTAGCCCTTGCCGATCTGGTAATCGCCTCCGAGAAGGCGCATTTCAGGACGCCTGAGCTGACATTGGGTCTTTTCCCTTTCATCATCTCTCCACTCCTCGTACCGGTCATCGGCAAAAAGCATTTTTTTGAGATGGTCTACACCGGAAGGCCTGTTGGTTCCGACCAGGCACGTGAGTGGGGGCTGGTCAATGAGGTTGTCACATCGGAAATGCTTGGCGGTAGCCTGTTTTCCTTGGCGGGCCTTATTGCGAAGGCACCCCTGGAAACCCTCCAGCGAGGGAAACGTACCGTGAGAGAGGGGCCCTCATTTCAAAAACTGGGTGAGGAACTCTTGGCTCTTTTAGGACGATCCCCTTTACATCCTCCAAAGCCATGACGGCCTTTTTTACACAGGATACACCACCAATCTTGATCGCAGACTCAAAGAGCATCAATCCGGTTCTCCAAATCTCATGAAAGGGACTGTTGAAAAATGCCATCTGCTGCGTTCCCCTCGTCGCCGGCTCCTCGACGTACCCTCAAGTACGCCTGCGTCGCGGCTCCTCGAGGTGCCTTGCAGCTGGGCATTTTTGAACAGTCCCCAAAAGCCATTTTTCAACACACCCAAAGGTGAGGGGTTAACAAGTGACCCGCAGATGCCTTGACAAGTCATTTAAAAATCGGCGGGCGATCACCAATATTACTCGCTGAAAGTCTCGTTTTGAAAACAGTTGTCAGATCGGGCACTGCCTCAACACGCATTTCTGTGTCATTGGCGGGATTATCATCGCCAGCCCAATCCCAATAGTCATTCCACCAAGCGAAACCACGAACCTGGGACCAGCGACCTGAGAGGATTGCTTCTAACGCTTCGTCGGCCCACGTCGCCTGGTTTTTTCCGCCTGAGTTGATCGATGTCGTCGCAAACTCGAAGACAAAAACAGGCTTGTCGGGTGCCATCGCAATCAGCCGCGAATAGAACGCGTCGAAATTTGAAATAAATTCAATCATGGACTCGTCCGTTGGTGCTTGTGCCCCATAGAGGGAAACACCGGTACAATCGATCACGTCATTACCCGGATAGTAATTCTCGAAATCATTCCATGCCTCCTTCGGGCTTGCTGGAATATTGACATGGAATCCCCAATGAATATTGGTCGCTCCACGGTTGTCCATCAGTTCAATGATGTGGCGATATGCCTTTTGAAAATTCTTTGGTCCTTCGGTCTCCCCGCCGTTATGGGAACCGTTCCATGGGTTAAAATCCCCATTCATTTCCCATCCCCAGTTTACGATGAGTTCTGATCCAAAGTTCTTGGCCCCGTCTGCCCAGGCGGCGAGATCCGAGTCAAACTCGCCAGAAATAATCTTGGCCAACGTGTAAATCGGATCTGCTCCTTCATCAACACTGCGAAGATTCAGAAAGATCAGTGGGGTGGCTCCTCGATCCTTGATAGAAGTTGCAACACTCGAAGGAAACGCGCGGCCGTCCGTCTCCCATTCGTGTCCGAACGCCACCCAGGCAACTGCACGGCCCGCAGCAGCCTCATAGGCATCCACCTCAGTCTTGATGGCATCTACCTGACCCTCGCCACGTGTAACAAAACTACTCCAACGATGGGTTGTAATACCGTGGGAGATGAGGGGTGTACTCTCTTCTTTGGAAGAGAAACAGCTCATCAATCCCAAAACAACAATCCAAATTTCCAAAGCCATAGTCATTTTTTTCATTTTCGGTTCTCTTTCTTCGAACCTTCAATCAAAAGATAAGTATCCACCTTCAAATAGTTACAGCTCGCCTCCAAGAACTTTTCTACCTCGATTTATGGTCAAAAGTCGAATGTCGACTTTTTTACTGTCAATCTCTTACAAGACTGGACATATGGATACAAATTATTGTAGCTTAGTGGGTAACTTATAACCCAACAATAAGGAGAGGATCATGGAAACCGGTACCGTAAAGTTTTTCAGTGAAGAAAAGGGTTTTGGATTCATCACGCCTGACAAAGGTGGAAAGGATCTCTTCGTCCACTCTAGCGCCGTCGTGAATGGTCCTATTACCAAAGATGACAAGGTTGAGTTCGAAATCGGCCAGGGCAAAAAAGGTCCTTGCGCTGAAAAAGTAAGTCGTAAGTAGCTGAAGCTTGCCCGCGGCAAGACCGCGGGGAATTAGACCCGGATTCAACAAACTATTCTAGTTGGTGTGGTAGCTCAACGGCGGTTGACCTTCCCTTTGTATTCAGGTGCCCAGTCAGGACTTTGCAATCAGGAGACTTGTGAAAACAGCTGAGGGTGACGGTGCTGATTTTGAAACACTCAAGCTTGATCCTAATCTTTTAAAGGGAATCCACCACCTAGGTTTCTTAAGGCCGACGCCGATCCAGACCCAGGCAATTCCACCGATTCTCGCGGGTCGGGACGTTATTGGACTTGCCCAGACGGGAACCGGAAAAACCGCGGCATTCGTTCTCCCCATCCTCCATCGCTTGCTCAAGTCACCCTCATGCAGGTCGCCACGGGCACTTATTATTGCACCGACACGAGAATTGGCGCTCCAGTCGATGGATCATCTGAAGGCACTTTCCCGGTTTGTTCATTTAAAAGGAACCGCCATTTTTGGTGGCGTTTCGTTTCAACCTCAAATTTCGGCAATCCAGAACGGGATTGACATTCTCTCGGCAACACCAGGCCGCTTGCTTGACCATGTAGAGGCCGGTCGCCTGAAACTCTCCAAAATTGAAACGTTTGTATTGGATGAAGTGGATCAGATGTTAAACATGGGCTTCCTTCCCGCCATTCAAAAAATCATACAACTCTTGCCTTCACCGAGGCAAAATCTGGTTTTTTCGGCAACGCTCTCAGCTCAGATGTCGGCCCTCGTGCACAAAATTCTAACGAACCCGGTGACGGTTCAAGTGGGGCAAAGATCTTCTGCCGCCACGGGGATCCGGCATGCCGTCTATCCGGTGCCACGCCATCTTAAGATAGAGCTTTTGGTGGATATCCTGCGGGGTCAAGGGATGACATCGGTGTTGATTTTCACCCGCACCAAACGGAATGCCGATCGACTGGGGCTTAAACTGCAAAAGAGGGGTTTTGTGGTCTCCGTGATTCATGGAGACCGCAATCAAAATCAGCGCCTTCGGGCATTGAGCGATTTTCGGAGTGGACGAAGCCAGATCTTGGTTGCCACCGACGTGGCTGCACGGGGGATCGATGTGGAAGAGATTACGCATGTCATCAATCTGGATGTTCCAGAGGCCCCGGAGACCTACATTCATCGGATCGGTCGTACCGCGCGCGGCGATGCCACGGGAGATGCCTTTACATTGGTCGACCGTCAAGAGGAGCCATTGATTCGGGATATTGAGCGCTTACTGAAGCAGGCGTTGCCGCGGGTAACCCTTCCTGATTTTGATTACAAAAAACCAAAGCTGGACGTACCCCATCACCCACCCCAGCAGCACAGGCATTCCCAGTGGAGAGGGTCGCATCGTAGGCAAGGCCGACCTTAAGGGCCTTTTTCTCCTTTGGTTTTAATTCTCTTTCCATGATTGAACCCGTTCAGGCAATCTCAACCATCTTTCTCTTTCCCTTCGCCCCCTTGAGGATCGTCACGGCTGATTTTGGGACTGAGAAATGTTTAGCCAGCACCTCAATCACCGCCTCGTTGGCCCGTCCCTCAATCGGTGGGGCATTGACCCGGACCTGGAGGGCGCCGTCCGGGAGTTCCTCCACAGACTCTTTCCGGGAATTAGGTTTAACAATCAGACTGATCTTCACTTCTTACGCATCGCTCATTGATTTTCTTTCGTTTTATACTAAGGAGTTCATATCCCACTATACATTGGAAAAGAAAAATGAAGCATATTCTCCTTAGTACTGTCAGGTCTTATGAATAGAGATTAATGAACTAACTTGTAAGTCAAAAGTGGAAGAAGACAATATGAAAATAACTTTCTTTTTTTCCCCTTCTAAAAGAGGTAGACTCCCTTAAACTATGAATGAACAAAAGGAGGCGGTCCGATGAAATTCTTATCTATCTTGTTGACCTTGTTCCTATTCGCATCGACTTATCTTACAGCCGGTGGTGGGCCTCAGAAGGGATCCATGGAGAAAAAAGGGATATCTCAAAAATCGATTCAACAACATATCAAACGCAGGAATCCCTTAAAAACGTATTCCATCATTGCTCTTGAGGATCTGTGTTTTGACAGCATCATAGATGACAATGATTATCGAGTTATTGACCTTCGGATGGCCTCATTCACTGTTAATGATTTCGCCTTAGGTTCTACCTGGCCAGGCACAATCATGTACGGCAATCTCGGATGTGAAGTTCTCTTTCAGAAAGCCACTTCTAATTGCGTAGGGGGTTTGATTGCCTATGCAGACCCTTCGGATGGTCCTCGTGCAGCCCAGATCTGTGACACCCTTTCGGATGTCTTCACTTCTTCCAAGGACTTTCTTGTCGATATCCAGGGTTTTGTCTTCCATATCTATAATGTTGACGGGGTATTCCATCCCATTATGAATATCGATGGAATCCGAGTCCGTGAAGAGCCTTAAGAGGAGTCGATCCTTGAAAATAATCCGCTGGCTTTTAGGAAAAATCATCTTGCTTGTTGAGACACTCTTTGCCCCCAGAGGAATTGAGCGTTCTGCCAAAGAGCAAGCGAAGGTCGATCAACAAACCATGCAACTGGCCCTTTATCAGTTCAAGGCCTGTCCCTTTTGCGTCAAGGTCCGCTTCACGATGAAACGGTTGGGGTTGAACATTGTTACACGGGATGCGCAAAACAATCCCCTTCACAAAAAAGAGCTGATTGAACAGGGAGGACAGTACATGGTCCCTTGTCTTCGTATCGTAAAGGAAGACGGCACCGCTCAGTGGCTGTATGAATCAACGGATATTACCCGCTACCTCACCGAGAAATTCTCGAGTTAGTCGACCTATTCGCCGGAAATCCAAGTTTCTGTTAGGGCATCCCATTCAGAGAGGGTCTTCCCATGATCATACAGAATAGCGTGGAGGCCAGAATTGATCGGGATGGCAGCCGTGGTGTCAATCTCCCATCCGCCACCCGGATTGTAACCGGTGTGGAAACGATGAGACCGAAGGGAAGCTCCCGAAATCGGTCCGGAGACAGCCCCCCATCATAAGAATGACTAAAATCAACGCAAAACGGGGCTGATTGATTGAGATGAAAGACACAGGACTAATTCAGCTTCGTGGTCTTAAAACCGGTCTTGTTGGCCTCGGAAAGGATCTGTTCAACCGTCACAGGGGCCTGATAGGAGCAAACACCTTCCCCTTTTTCACGATCGATCACGACCTCCTTGCAGACCGAGGAGAGCTGTTTTTTGACCTTTGCCTCACACATCCCGCAGGTCATCCCTTCAATCTTCATCTTGAGCGCCTGCTTCTCAGCGGCAAAGAGCTGTACTGAGAGAAGTAATAATACGACGAGCATCAGTCGATTGATCTGTTTCATGTTAACCTCCTTTAAGATGCGCTATCATAACGCCCGTGATGTAAGCAACCCAAGAGAAACCAGCTCATGACGAAGATGCTGGGGAGATTGGAAATGGATCGGGTAAAACCCAATTCTTTCTGCGGCAACGACATTCTCCTCACGGTCATCAATAAAAACAGCCTCCTCGGCACGAAATGAGAAGGTGTCGAGGAGTCGATAAAAAATAGCCGGGTCCGGTTTGGCCATGCGAACCTCCCCTGACACGACAATCCCCTTAAACCATGATAAGAATGGGAATATCTCTCGGGCGCGCGGAAAAGTCTCTGCCGACCAATTGGTCAATACGTACAGCGGTTGCCCCCTGTCAGAGAGCTCCTTTACAATATCCAGGCTCCCCTGCATCGGCGGACCGAGCATTTTTTCGAACTCAAAAAAGTAGGCCTGAATCGCGGCCTTATACTGAGGATATTGCTCAATCAAGCCCCGAGAATTCTCTTCAAAAGTAGCTCCCAGATCGTGGTGCGAGTTCCATTCATAGTTACAGACCTCCGCGAGGAACCATTCCATCTCTTCTTCATTCCCGCCAAAAAAATTCCGGTAGAAGTGCCGCGGATTCCAGTCGATGAGGACGCCCCCAAGGTCAAAAACGATAACAGACCGCTCCATGGCCGCTCACTACTAAGATCCCTCATTCCTAAACAAGCAAAATAAGTTTGCATTTGTTTTCGATTTGAATAGTGTCACACGCTTCGTCGATGAAGTTTTTTCTACTGTTTACTTTTTTTTGTTCTTTGGCACAAGCCAACACCCTCGATAAGATCAGAGAGCGCGGTGTTCTGCTGTGGGGTGCCGATGCCGCCGGAGCCGCTCCCTACCTTTTTCCAAATCCGCGAGACCCAAACGAACTGATCGGCTTCGAAGTAGAACTGGCCCATACCTTTGCAAAAGAACTGGGAGTGGCCGGGAAACAGGTCCAGATCAATTGGGAGAGTCTTATCCCATCGCTTCAAAAAAAAGATTTCGATCTTTCACTGGACGGGATTGAAATTACCCCTGACCGCCAAAAGGTGGTCCTCTTCTCAAGGCCGTTCTTTGTCTACACGGAACAGCTCGTTGTCCGAAAAGATGAAAGCCACATCAAGCAATTTGAAGATCTGAAGGGGAAAAAGGTTGGAACGCTTGCTGCCTCAGCCGCCATGGAAATCCTGGAAAATCTCGGTGGGGTCCATATCCAGGTCTACGAATCGCAGGTCCAGCCTTACGATGATCTGGTGCTGGGAAGAATCGACGCCGTCTTTCTCGATCTGCCCATCGCGGAATATTTTGGAAGGCCAAACCCAAAGCTCAAGTTTCTGGGGGAACCGATTGGGGAGGGATACTACGGTGTCGCGATCCGCAAGGAAGATGTAGAACTTAAAATGGAGATCGACCGTATCATTGAAAAACTGTTAAAGAACGGGACGCTACAGGGAATTTACGAGAAATGGGGGATCTGGAATAAATCTCAGGAAAAACTCCTCCAGTGGGACGAAAGGACGAGTATCACAGGGCTGGAACAGGCCCATTCGGAGGTGCCTCTCTCCAGTTTTCTGCCAACCCTCCTGCGGGGGGCCAGGACCACAATCTTCCTTTCTTGCGCCTCGATGGGACTGGCAATTCTATTGGGCCTCTTTCTTACACTGATCCGACTGTACGGCCCAAGACCTCTCAGCGACCTCTCCTACCTCTACATTGAGATCTATCGGGGAACCCCGATCCTGGTTCAACTTTTTATCCTCTACTATGGCCTTCCAAATATCGGGATTACCTTAAGTCCTATTGCCGCTTCTATCATAGGACTGGGGATGAATTACGCCGCCTACGAGGCAGAGGCCTACCGGGCAGGCATTTCCGCCATCCCCAAGGGACAGCTGGAGGCTGGTTCGGCCCTCGGAATGACGCGAGTCCATATTATCAGCCGTATCCTGCTTCCCCAAGCGATCCGGATCAGCCTGCCTGTCGTAACAAACGACTTTATCGCCCTTTTTAAAGATTCTTCGATTGTCTCGATGGTGGCAATGGTCGAACTCACAAAGACCTATACCATTCTTGCAACAACCAAGATGCGATTCTTTGAATTGGGACTGGTCACAGCCTTTCTCTACTTCGCAATGAGTTATCCATTGTCATTCTTGAGTCGACATCTGGAAAAAAAGATGAAAAGGGGATTTGTATGATTCATGTCAGGAATCTGTACCGGATCTGCGATGAGCAGGTCCTGCTTAAGGGAATTAATCTGGAAGTGAAAGAGGGGGAGGCGGTGGCAATCGTCGGCCCTTCCGGAAGCGGGAAGAGCACACTCCTTCGGTGCCTTAACGGCCTTGAATATTTTCAGCAGGGAGAAGTCGATGTCGGACCGATTGAACTGCATTCTATCGAGAGGCTCAAACCGAAGGCCAAGGATCGGGAGGCGATCCGCCAGATTCGCTTGACGCTAGGAATGGTCTTTCAGCATCTCAATCTCTTTCCCCATATGACCGTCCTGCAGAATATTATTGAGGCCCCCGTCTCGGTGCTGAAAATTTCCAGGGAAGAGGCGATTTTACGGGCGCGGGAACTTCTTGAGAAGGTCAATCTGCATCGGAAAGAAGACCGCTATCCGGCGACCCTATCCGGTGGAGAACAGCAACGGGTTGCCATCGCAAGGGCGTTAGCCATGAAACCAAAGGCAATGCTTTTTGATGAACCAACCTCGGCCCTTGACCCGGAAATGACCGGCGAGGTTCTGGTGGTAATCCGCGATCTGATTGATGAAGGGATGACCACCATCATGGCAGCCCACGAGATGAGTTTTGCAAGGGAGATGGCCGATACCATTATTGTACTCAATCAGGGGGAGATCATTGAACAGGGCTCCCCGGAAGAGGTCTTTAACAACCCCCAATCGGAAAGGACCAAGGCATTTTTACGTCGTGTCGTCCGGCGACGGAGGCTCCGAAAGAAGCCTCTGCTGGTTCCACCACAAAATCTGGTTGTTGTTAAATAGTGTGGTCTTTGGTTTCGTGATGGATCCCTTTTTCCTTCCACCACCGGAAGTAAACAGCAAACTCTCCCGCAATCAAGAGCTGACGCGCCAAGATGGCGTGAATGGAGGCCGGACTTAAAAAATTACGATAAATAAATCTTTCATTCAGGGTTCCACAAATCAGATTCACGAGACTCAACTCAACCGTAATCAGCGAAGATTTCTCAACACTATTCCCATTCGCCAGTCCGTACCAAAGCTGGAGTGGAATCATTGCACAGGTCGCCGCTCCATTAAGTAGAACGGCCCCCTTCCAGGCGCCCCAACGATTCCAAGACCAGGCATGGGATCCAAACGAGGCCCCTTTGAGTTCAGCCCCAAAATGCTTGCCAAAAAGGCCGTAGCCGCAACTGATCATGGAAAAGACGGAGGCAGGAAAAATATTGAGCTCCTCCAGAGTTTTCCCCTTGGCCACCACCTGGTTGAGGATTTCCGCCACCACCCCCATGGAAAGGGGGGCTAAAACGGAAAAAAAACGGCCAAATTTTGAGTCCATCAATCCCAGACCACGGAGCGGCCTCCAATAGGAGCAAACACCTAATACAAGCAATGTCCCCCCCATAATCGCCAAACCACGCCGATTAGTCTCATTGTTGATCTGATAATCGGGGGTCGCCTCCTTCGCCTCCTCCCGATGCCAGATCGTCGGGGCCATCATGGCAATACCGGCAATGCCCGCGGCAACAAGCGCCAACCCCTGGTTTGGAGTCGACATGCCGAGACCCGGCCTCAAAACTACGTTTCGATGTCCCATGCGGCTCACGGCAATAGCCGCCGGAAGACCTGCGCCAGCCGTCATCCAGGCATCCCAAGGAACGGTCTGTATCAAAGAGATAAATGACATGGAATTACTATGCAGACCCTATCGCACACCGCGATATTCAGTTGCTAAGTACTTCGACTCGTAATGACTATGACGTATATACAAAGCCAAGAAAATCAACAAAATTACTCGAAGGACTAAGAAAGTAGTCGTTGCATTTCTTTTTAGGATCAGATTAGAGGGCCGACATGGATATCGAGCCTCTTTTGGGTGAAGAACAGATCCGAAAGCGAATTCAGGAGCTTGCCAATCAGATCAACAAAGATTTTGCGGGCGAGAAGATTACCGTTGTTGGGGTGCTCAAGGGGGCGTTTGTCTTTATGGCGGACCTCGTCCGATACCTGAAGGGTCCCCTAACATGTGATTTTTTAAGGATGTCGAGCTACGACTCCGATGGAAAGTCGACCGGTACGATCCGTCTCGAATTTGATCTGACCCAACCGGTCGAAGGAAAGCATGTCCTTCTCGTGGAAGATATCGTCGACACCGGACTCACCGCCTCTTACCTGTTGAAACATCTGAAGCAGAAGAATCCAAAGACGGTCAAATTGTGCACATTCCTTCATAAACCGGTCGACAAGGTCCATGTCCCGATCGATTATCTTGGGTTTGAAATTCCCAATGAATACGTTGTTGGTTATGGTTTGGACTTGGACGGTAAATTCCGACATCTCCCCTATCTTGCCAGGGTGATAAACTTGTGAAGGGAATTCTACGACGATATTTTAATTTGCAAGAGGCGGGGAGTTCGCTTCGTACAGAGGTCCTGGCGGGGTTCACCACTTTTTTGACGCTCGCCTATATCGTCTTTGTCAATCCAACGATCCTGAAACAGACCGGAATGGATGGAGGGGCCCTGATCACCGCAACCATTTTGAGTGCGGTTATCGGAACTCTGCTGATGGGGATTTTTGCCAAACAGCCATTTGCACTCGCTCCCGGGATGGGCCTCAACGCCTATTTTGCCTATACCGTTGTTCTGGGCCAGGGACTTCCCTGGCAAACGGCGTTAGGGGCAGTCTTTTTCTCCGGTATTGCCTTTGTTCTGTTGAGCATCACCAAGGCACGGCTTTACATTATCAACTCCGTTCCGTTGAGCTTAAAGATCGCAATCGCCGCGGGGATTGGACTCTTTCTCACCTTTATTGGACTCAAAAATGGCGGTTTTATTACGGCGCATGATGTAACGCTGCTCACGATTGGAAATCTGAAATCACGCGATGTGATCGTTTCAACCGCCGGTCTTCTTGTGATGACTGCCCTCCTGTCCCGACAGATGAAAGGGGCGATCCTCATCGGTATTTTAGTCGGAACAGTTCTCTCCATTTTTCTCGGAATCGTAAAATTGCCGGTTGCCTGGATCAGCGCCCCCCCCTCGCTCGCCCCTTTATGGATGAAGATGGACTTGAAGGCGGCGCTCGCCCTTGGGCCAGTTGCCATCATCTTCACCTTCTTGCTCGTTGATTTCTTTGACAATATGGGGACCTTGATCGGGCTCGGCAAAAAGGCGGGGATGATGGACGCCAAGGGAAATCTCAACCGGATGCAACAGGCCTTGATTACGGACGGATTCGCCGTCATCACCGGTGCCTGTTTGGGAACCTCAACCGTCACCACTTATATTGAAAGTGCCGCCGGGATCCAGGATGGGGGACGAACCGGTCTCACGGCTATCGCCTGCGCCTTCTTTCTCTTCTGTCTCCTCTTTTTCTCACCAATCATCGCCATTATACCAGCCTCCGCCACAGCACCAGCCTTGATCGTTGTCGGCCTCATGATGGCTGCGTCCATTAAAGAATTAGATATGGAAGATTATACGAACGCCTTGCCAACCTTCCTCACGGTTATCATGATTCCGTTCACCTTCTCTATTGCCAGGGGGATCGCAATCGGGTTTATCAGCTACACCCTAATCAAGGTCCTGACCGGGCGGTGGCGAGAGGTGCATTGGATGATGTACCTTCTGTCGCTCGCCCTCGGCCTGCATTTAACAATCTGACATAGCAACAAAGCCCCCTAGAACGTCGATAATAAGGACAGCTCGAGCCCCCTATGGTTGAGAAGCTGAAAGTATCCGAGATTACCCCCAACCCAAAAACTCAGGCCCTCCTTCGCCAGATTGGCAACCGGGATGAAATCATTGAGAAATCAGAGATCGATCAACCGAAAGCTCCTGGGGAGAGGCCGGACGGTTATCTTGACTGTACAGCCACCCCTTCCAAATGGTCTGGCTATCAATTTGGACTCGTTCAAGCTGCCCTTTACGATGCCGGCCTCATTACCAATCTAAGAGACAAGGTTTGCGGAGGTCACACCTTCCAGGATGAGACATTGGAGAAAAACTATAACGCCGTTCTCCAAGGACTTAACATCCCGGATGGCCGCCTTCCGGCCATCCATTACTTGGCAAGTATCGTGACAGGAGGCCAACGTTTTTTGGGAGGAGATTTAAGCCCAGACCACGAAAGGAAGATTAAGACCCGCCTCGCAAGGATCATCGTCGAGCTCGGAGGACTGACCTATTTTGAAGAACAATCCAGAAAAGATTCAGGTGCCTTGTTCCTGCTCCGCTTTATGAGTGGTCCCGATACAGAACATCTCATCCCGATTTTCGAAAGAGCCGTTTTCTCTGAGGATAAGACGTCGCACCACGAAAAGGCATCGGCTGTTGAGGGGCTACAGAACATCGGTACCCCCCGTGCTGAATCGGTCTTGCTTCAGGCGTTTGATTCGAATGAGACAGCAGTCTTGGCGTTGGATGCACTCTACGAGATGGGGACCCCAGCCGCGTTGAGGCGACTCGAGGAGTCTCGTGAACGGATCCGGAAGATTGGTGAAGAGATGAAGTACGACATGGAGGCTTTGCTGGACAAGGCAATATGGAAGATCCGCGAGCGTGCTGGTCAACTGGGTGATCGTAGAATTGTGAGTTACTCCAGCCCTTACTCCTATTTCATGGATCTGGGATACACCTTTAATCACACCAGCCATTTTGAAACCCAAGTGCTCAGATCAGATTATCGCTACCGTCCCGATAGAGAGAAAATTGTTGCCCGTATTTCACGCGATCCCGGCGACAGATACATCGTCACTATCCTGGACGATCAGCTATACGAAAAGATAAAAGCCAACCCACCCGATTGGCAACGTGTCAATTTGGATAAGGATTGAATACCACGCCTGACGTTCTTATCTGATTAAGCTGTTTTAACTCCTCTGGCGTGTAGGCCCGAGGCGATCCAGCCGGTATCGTCTGCCTGATAAAGGAAAGAATTCCCTCTCTCATCACCATCGCCCCTTGAAGAACCTCTTCACCGGCCCAGTCATCCTTTCCTGCCTCAAGGGTCTCATCCCATAGATCAAAAAAGATCCTCTTTTTCTCATCAAGGCGCTTGCCCGGGTTATTCCAAATAGCCTGAAGATCACTGTCGATCCTTTTCAGGGCCGCCTCACGAGCCAGTTTACGAAACGCCTCAGCCATCTCCGCCCTCTCCTCAAACGTGCTTTCCAGAATCTTCGTCTTCTCTCCCTCTGTGGGCTCAGGATTTGGTTTATAGAAAGGAGAGACGAGAACCCCTAGTTGAGGGACAAACTGGAGAACCGTATCAACCCCCTTTTGGGCAATCGGCCTCTCCCAAAAAACAACCGATCCGTCAGGCCGAACCTTGAATCCCTCCTTCTCAAGGAGTCGTTCCCGTCGTGGATCATCACCATTTAAAGCGAGTTCTCGCTCAGCATGCCGCTTAAAAAGAGGGTCTTTGGTCAAATCCTCTGCACGATAATAACGACCGGGACCGACCCTTGTTTTGGAAAATTGTGGGGGGTGTTCGCGTAATGATTCTTCAGCAATCTCTTGAAGGGTCTCTTCAGTAGGATAAAGATCTTTAAGAGAGAGGCCCCCTCCCTCACCACCCTGTCCCTGTATCGTTGTTCCGTTCCCAGGAGAACCTCCGATCCCAAGAGGAAAACCACCTGGATCTCCTGTGCCCTGTCCCTCTGCCTTCTCTCCCACCGAACCGATCACTCCAATGGAGGAGATGATTCGCCTCTTTCTCTTTTTATGAACAGGGACCTCATCCGAATCTCCAGAATGAGCCTGTGATTCTTGTCCAGATAGAACTGATCCTCCCTCCACCTCAGGATCTCGTTTTTCGAATACAGGAGGAGGTTCTTCCACGATCTCCAGATCAATCACAGAAATCTCCGGATCTTTTGGCGGTTCACGCAACCATCTCGTTAATCCATAAATGGCAATTCCATGAAGAATGAGGGAGGCTGTTGAATAGATAAACGCCTGCCGGAAACTAAAACCAGAAAGAAACCGGAACCCCACGAGGAGGGCCGCATAGCCCAAGAGAAAAACCCCGCCCGAGATCAGATTCTCGCGTGCCTCCTTATCCAGATGCATCTTAAAAATCCCCCCGTACCAAAAATGGGGAGGGGACAGGAAAGGGGTGGCCCATCCTGCGGTCAATGAAGAAGAATCGGGTGAAAATACTTGAGAAATAGAGGTGCCATAAGGTTCTGAAACTATGGGAGAAGAGGGTCGGACGAAAGAGACACCCATCAACGATGATTATCGTCAAGAAAACAGGTTTGTTGTGAGGACAGAAAACCTAAAACTGATAGGCAAGGGACAATCTCAAGACCGGCTCAAAGAAATTGCCTGCCTTGATCTTTCGATAAAACCCCTCCACTTCGCCACTTAAACTCAATCCCGCTTTCTCCACAAAAATGTACCCTGCACCGGCACCGACTAGATAACCCCAACGTTGAACCCCCTGGGTTATTGAGAAGCCAGCGATCCGCGTCCCCGAAGAGGCATCCGCAAAAGTAGGCCCGCCACCGGCCAGGAGATAAAAGCCAGGGGCGGCAAGATAGCTCACATGGGGAGCCAGATCGATAAAGTGAAAGAGGACATTAAACTGACGCGTGAACCGCCAGCCGCTATCCAAAAAAACCGACCAATCATCCGTAATCCCGTAACCGCCACGCAGATTGAGCCCACCGGTTGCCCGGCGAAAATCATTGACTAGAACCCCTAGCTGCGGCTCCGCCCCAATAAAAAAGGCTCCTCTCTCAACTAAGATTTTTTCTGCAGAAACAGCCTCCTCTTCAACCCTGGCTGTTTGTGGAACTAAAAGCAGCAGGCAAGTGACGAGTAAAAATTTCAATGCTTCCTCCTTTTTTTTACTGGAAAATCCTTGAGTACAGCAAGCGGCCGATTACTCTGACGGGGGAGACACTCACAGATCTTCTCATTTAAGTTCTGACCGCACTGAGGACAGATTCCCCGACAGTCTTCCCGACAGAGCCAGCGAATCGGGACAGACAAAACCAACGCCTCCCGAACCATCTTGCCGACATCAATCTCATTCCCCTCATAGAAGGAAAAATCGATATCATCCACAACCAGTTCCTCCTCAACAGGCTCACTATCAACCCCTTCAGACGGGGCCATCACAAGATCAATCGGAATCTGCGAATGAAAAGGGAAAGCCTTCAGACAGCGAGAACAGACCGGATTCAGGTCAACCTCTACTTCTCCCTCAAGACTGACGTTGTCACAGGTTTTTAGAACCTTGAGGTGCAAGCCCCCGTTCTGGCCAGCCTGGTAATCTTGTTGAAAGGCGTCACGCAAGACCTCGGCAAACCAGGGTTCTCTCTCCTTTGCCCGAAGTACGAGACCCTCGGGAAGAATCTCGGAAACCTTAATCTTCACAAAATAGGGGCTAACAAAGGTTGACCGGAAAAACAATACGGTTATGAAGTGGAAGAGTTATGCTTCGCCTCGACCGGTTCGGTCCCACAAAACGATTGACGATGGCCCGTAGCCTGGGGGGAAGAACTTTTTATCACTGTCATGCCTATCTGGTTGACGGGCTTTTGATCGACAGCGGTTGCCCCTGTGTCACACGCCCCTTTCAGGGTTTTTTGGATAGTGAGGAGGTGACTCGTGCAGCCATCACACACTATCACGAGGATCATGCAGGAAATGTCATCAGTCTGAACCTTTCCGGAATCCCGATTTTGGCTCCTCAATCCAGTCTCGACCGGATCAAGCGGGGAATTGTGAATCCGTTTAATAAAACTCAACCTTACGGTCTTGTTTTCTGGGGAAAAAGTTTGGGCGGCCTTGCCGATCCACTGCCTCAAAAGCTGGAGACGGAACGACACTGTTTCGAAGTGATTTCAAGCCCAGGCCACTCCGACGACATGCAGATCTTTTACGAAAAGAAAGAGGGTTGGCTTTTTTCCGCTGATCTCTACATCGCCGCCCGGAAAATTTATTGGAGAAAAGAAGAGAACCCTCTCCAGGCGATGGCAGGGATCAAGAAGGCGATCACCCTCGATTTTGCAGACCTGTTCTGCGGTCATTCACCCGTTTTGGGGCGAGGAAAAGAGGCCCTTCAAAAGAAACTGGAGTTTATGGAAGAGATCCAATTCAAGGCAAAAAAGTTACGAGAAGAAGGGCTTGCGATTTCTGAAATCGCCAAAAAACTCCTGGGAAGGGAAGGGGTCTGGACTTATCTGACGCTCGGCGACTTTTCAAAACGACATTTTATTGAAGGATTGCTCTCTCAACCGGCCTGATCCGCCAAAACGGTGACCTGATTTTGTCGCACCTCACAAAAACCACCGAAAATCTGAACTGTCTGGGATTGGTTCCCCTTTTTGAAGGTCAAGGCTCCATTTCCCAATTCGCTGAGCAGGGTGGTATGTTCCGGAAGGACGCCAAACTGGCCCTCAATACCAGGAAGAACAACCTCATCCACCTCTTCCGAGGCAATCGGTTTTTCAGGCGTCACAATAATAAGTCTCAATTTTGACATCAGGCCGCCAGTTTTTGTGCCTTTGTAATAACCTCTTCAATAGTCCCAACCATATAAAACGCCTGCTCCGGCAGATCATCATATTTCCCTTCAATAATTTCGCAAAATCCACGGATCGTCTCTGCCAGCTTCACATATTTTCCTTCCAAGCCCGTGAATTGGGCCGCCACAAAGAACGGCTGGGAAAGAAATTTCTGAACCTTTCGGGCACGGGAGACAACCAGCTTGTCCTCCTCGGACAATTCATCCATGCCGAGGATCGCAATGATATCCTGCAGATCCTTGTAACGCTGCAGGATCTTCTGAACATCACGGGCCACACGGTAATGCTCCTCACCAAGGACCTCGGGGGTCAAGACACGGGAGGTCGAATCCAGGGGATCAACGGCCGGATAGATTCCCAGTTCGGCAATCTGCCGCGACAAGACGGTTGTAGCATCAAGATGGGCAAAGGTGGTCGCCGGGGCGGGATCGGTCAGGTCGTCTGCAGGGACATAAATCGCCTGTACCGAGGTGATAGAACCTTTGGTGGTTGAGGTGATTCTCTCCTGCAACTCACCCAAGTCGGTCGAAAGGGTTGGTTGATAACCGACGGCCGATGGAATACGACCGAGCAAGGCCGAAACCTCCGAACCGGCCTGCGTAAACCGAAAGATGTTGTCGATAAAAAGCAAGACATCCTGACGTTCTTCGTCGCGGAAATACTCGGCCACCGTTAAGGCGGTTAGTCCAACGCGGGCACGCGCACCCGGCGGCTCGTTCATCTGGCCGTAAACAAGCGCCGTCTTGCCAATAACCCCTGACTCCTTCATCTCATGCCAAAGGTCATTCCCCTCGCGTGTTCTCTCACCAACACCACCAAATACCGAATAGCCCCCATGCTCCATGGCGACGTTATGGATCAGTTCCATGATCATGACGGTCTTTCCGACGCCGGCACCTCCGAAGAGACCGATCTTCCCCCCCTTGACGTAGGGGGCCAGCAGGTCAATGACCTTGATTCCGGTTTCAAAAATCTCGGTTGTGGTGCTCTGTTCAACAAATTTTGGCGACGAACGATGGATCGGATAGTAGGCCTTTGCCTGAACCGGTCCCTGCTCATCTACCGGTTCACCAACTACGTTGATAATCCGTCCCAATACCTCTTTTCCCACAGGAACCTTGATCGGCTCTCCGGTATTGAGCACTTCGGCCCCACGGACCAAACCTTCACTCGAGTCCATCGCAATACAACGAACGATACTCTCACCTAAGTGGTGAGCCACCTCGAGCACCAGATTCCAGGGTTTATTATTGATGGAAGGATTGGAGACCTTCAAGGCCGTATAAAGGTCCGGCAGGGCACCGGCAGGAAACTGGATATCAACCACCGGCCCCATAACTTGCGTAATCTTTCCCTTGGGTAACTCTTTCTGGGCCATACCACCTTCTCCTTTGACAAGCTTCATAACATCTCCTCCTATTATTTCAACGCCTCCGCTCCATTAACGATATCCATCAACTCCTTCGTGATAGAGGCCTGACGGGCACGGTTGAGTTGAAGCGTCAATCGATAAATAAAATCGGAACAATTGTTTGTAGCACTCTCCATGGCAGACATCCTGGCCCCAAGCTCACTGGCCATTGATTCCAAAAAGGCCCGGTAGACCAATGTTCCAAGGCTCTTCCGAATCAACGTCTCCAAAATCGTATTCCGATCCGGTTCATAAAGATACTCCGGCAGATAATCCGAGAGGCTCTGGCGCCTCACAGGCAAAATTCTTTCGATACGGACTTCCTGAGAGATCGCTGACTTGAAGTAATTATAAACGAGGTAGAGGTGATCAAACTTCTCCTCCAGATATCCACGAATGAAATCATCCGCCATCTTTTCTGCCTGACCAAATTCAAACTTCTCATAGAGACCAGTTTCACAGGAGGCCAGATCCCGACTTCTCGATTTAAAAAAATCCCGCCCCTTCTTGCCAATGACATGCAGGCGTGTCTCGGTGTAATTTAAATCTGGTTGGCGGATCTGCTCTTCGATCCTTCTCAAGAGATTTCCATTAAACCCGCCGCATAATCCACGGTCCGACGTAAGGATTAAATATTCAGCCCGGGTGGGATTCTCCCTTTCCTGCAGAAGGGGATGCAATGGAGAAAGGGCCGCCACATACTGAAGCATCTCCTCAACCCTCATTGAATAGGGACGTGCCTGAACAACCCGCTGCTGGGCACGGCGGAGTTTTGCCGCTGCCACCATTTTCATCGCCTTGGTAATCTTCTGGGTGTTCCTGACCGAGGCGATCCTTTTTCGAATGGTCTTTAGGGTTGCCATTTACGCCTGAAAACTGATCTTGAATTCGTCCAAGACCCTTTTAACGCCGCCCTTGATCTCATCATCGAGCATCTTCTTGTCATTAACTTTCTTTTCCAAGTCAGGGTGATTGGTCTGTATAAACCGGATCATCTCCTTCATATATTTTTGGGCCGAGGCAACGGGATAGTCATCGATATAGCCGTTGGTTGCGGCAAAGATTTGCAGGATCTGGTGGGCCACCGGCATTGGTTGGTACTGCCCCTGTTTCAACACCTCGACAAGGCGTTCGCCACGTGCCAATTGGGCCTGCGTTGCCTTGTCCAAATCGCTTCCAAACTGGGCAAACGCCGCCAGTTCGCGATACTGGGCCAGTTCCAGCCGAAGCGTTCCCGCCACCTGCTTCATCGCCTTGATCTGGGCATTTCCACCCACGCGTGAGACGGAAAGCCCCACGTTGACCGCCGGACGCACACCGGCATAAAAGAGGTCTGCCTCAAGATAGATCTGACCGTCAGTAATCGAAATAACATTTGTCGGGATATAGGCCGAGACGTCGCCCGCCTGCGTTTCAATGACCGGCAGGGCGGTCAAGGAGCCACCTCCCTGTTCCGCCGACATCTTGGCGGCCCGCTCCAAGAGACGTGAGTGGAGATAAAAAACGTCGCCAGGAAATGCCTCGCGTCCGGGAGGGCGCCTCAAAATCAATGAAAGTTGCCGATAGGCAACCGCATGCTTGGAAAGATCATCATAGATGATAAGGGCATGTTTTCCGCTATCCCGATAATACTCCGCCATGGCGCAACCGGAATAGGGGGCCAAAAACTGCAGCGGTGCGGGATCGGAGGCATTAGCTGCAATGACAGTCGTATATTCCATCGCGCCGGCATTCTTGAGTTTCTCAACCACCTGGGCAACGGTCGACTGTTTCTGCCCAATCGCCACATAGAAGCAATAGACACCCTGGCCTTTTTGATTAATGATCGTGTCAATCGCGATCGCCGTTTTGCCCGTCTGTCGGTCCCCGATAATAAGTTCGCGTTGGCCACGACCGATCGGGATCATCGCATCAATCGCCTTAAGCCCGGTCTGAAGAGGTTCGTGGACCGAACGACGATAGACAATACCAGGTGCCTTCACCTCAATCTTGCGTGTCTCTTTGGTGTTGATCGGCCCAAGACCGTCAATCGGTTCCCCAAGGGCGTTCACAACACGCCCCATCGAGGCGGGACCAATCGGAACCTCAGCAATACGACCGGTCCTTCGAACGGTGTCTCCCTCGCGGATCTCCGTATCATGCCCCATGACGGCAATACCGACATTGTCCTCTTCCAGGTTCAGGACAATGCCGCGAAGTCCCGACTGAAATTCCACGAGTTCGCCCGCCATCACTTTTTCCAAGCCATGAACCCGCGCAACACCGTCTCCTACCGAAAGAACGGTGCCGACTTCGGAGACCTCAACCATTTTTCCAAAATTTTTTATTTGGGTCTTGATGATATTGCTGATCTCTTCTGCTCGTATCTCCATAGGTGATCCTTCCTTTCCTTAATTAAAACTTCTCTCCAACATCGCCTTTTTCATTCTCTCGAGATCCCTCTTGATCGATCCATCATAAAGGGTCTCTCCCACACGAACCATCATGCCACCAATCAGCTCAGGACTTTCAACAGCCGACGCCTTGATCTTTTTGCGAAGCCGCGTGGACAAAAGGGTCTCGATCGATCGCAAGTCCTCCTCTGTGGGAGTCTTGGGGGAATAGACTTGAATACGAATAACCCCTTCAACCTCATCACGAAGTGAAAAGAACTCCCGGCAGATTTGCGGAAACAGAGAGAACCTCTCCTTGTGAACAAGCAAAAACAGGAAGTTCTTGAGTAGCAACGGAATTGAAACCTTTTTGAGGATCTCTTCCAGAATCTTGAGGCGATCCGCCCTTGAATAAGAGGACTCGGCCATTGTTTCCAGGGCGATGGAGGATTCGACAAAAATTTTGCCGAGGCCCTCCAGGCAGGAAACATACTCCCCCAGCCGCCCACCCTCCTGAGCCAAGGAGAAAACCGCCCTCGCATACCGTCTTGGCAGTGATCCGTTCATCATAATTGTCCTCCCAACTGGTGCAAAAATTTCTGACCCAACTTTTGCTGATCGGAATCGTTGAAATTTTCCTGTAGAAGCTGTCTGGCCCGCTCCAGTGACGCCTCAACGATCTCTCTCTTCAACTGTTCCTTTGTCCTCTGAATCTCCTGATGCATAATTCGATCGGCATCCTGCCTGACTTTTTCAACAAGACCGCCTGTTTCATTCAAGATTTTTTTCTTTTCGGATTCCCCCTCGTCACGCAAGGTCTGAATGATTTTTTTTGACTCCTGATCCAAGTGGTCAATCCGTTTCTCCAAATCAATCACTCTGACCGCCGCCTCTCTGTGGAGGCGCGCCGCCTCTTCCAGGTCGAATTCGATCTTGTGGGTTCGTGTCTTCCAGAATTCTGCAACAGGCTTTCGCAACACAAAATAGAGGAACGTCAGAAAAAGGGCGAAGTTGAGCGTTTTCCAATGCATCCCGGCGTTCAAAAAATCGTTCATCATGAAAGTTTTCTCTCCAGGATTTTTTCAACCGTCTCTTGTGCTGCCTCGTTAGAATATTTTTTCAATTCTATCGATGCCTGCCTCGCCTCTCTCTCCAACGTCAGGCGTAACGATTCAATCTGACGGTTTACCTCTTCCTTGGCCTGCTGCAAAGTCTGTCGTTGAAACTCCTCCGCCTCTCGAAGAACGCTCCCCCGCTCACGCCCCCCCAGGGTACGTGCCTCATCAATCTTCCTGGCATAGTCGTTCGCCAATCTTTCACCCCGTTTGATCAACTGAACGGTCCTCTTCTGTTCTCCAACCGTCTTTTCTTCACGAAGGCTCAAAATTCGGATGATCGGCCGGAACACCCCCCAATGAAGGGCCAAAGCGGCCGTAATAAAGATAAACCACTGAAACACCAGAGTTTGATTTGGTAATAGATCCATAGATCCTGATAATTAAAGAATGCCGGCAGACCCCTTACTAGGATCGATCGGCATTCGCAAGGCCTACTTATGAAAACAATCTGACGACTTAAGAGGCTGCTTTCTTCTCCTCTTCAACAGACCGGAGAACTCCCTTTTTACCCATTGAACAAGAGCCCTCAAACACAACCCCTTCATCGATGACCAGGGTCTGTGCTGTAATATCACTCTGAACGACAGCGGGAGCATGCATCTCAATACGATCCGTCGCCTTGATACTCCCGTTTGCCTCTCCATGAATCATGATATTGCCAACCTCAATCTTTCCATCAACAACAGCCCCTTCCCCAATGATAAGAGTTCCCTCGGAAAAAATCTCTCCCGTAAACTTTCCGTTGATCCGAACAGTCCCCTCAAAGGTCAGTTTTCCCTCGAACTCACATCCCCTTTCAAGAAGACCGCTAATGGGTCCACTCTTATGTGACTCGGTTATCCCTTTTTCACCAAACATACTCTCCTCCTTTTTTTCAACTCCTTGTAACAGTCCTATAAATTCGGTCTAAATCGCCCTGTGAATAATAATCAATAACAATCTTTCCCTTGTCGCCCAAAACCTCTCCCTTTTTCAGCGGGTGGGATGGAAGCAAATGAACCTGGGTTCCTAAAAGCCTCCGAAATTGATCAACCATTTCAACAAGATGGTCTGGAAGAACCTTTGAGGCACGGCGGCGCCCCCTCGGCACCGATCGTCCATCGGCAATTCGCCTCTCCAAATCACGGACGGTAAGACCTTCCGAAATGATTTTTTCCAAAAAATAGATCTGTCTCTCGATCTCGGTTATCCCGAGCAGGGCACGGGCATGCCCCATGGTTATCAGACCCTGTTGAAGCGCTTCCTTCGCCTTAGAGGGGAGCTTCAAAAGTCTCAGCATGTTGGCAATCGTCGCACGATCTTTACCGACCTTTACCGCCACCTCTTCTTGGGTATAACCGAATCGCTCCATGAGGGACTGGTAGGCCAATCCCTCCTCAATGGAATTCAAATCAGCACGCTGAATATTCTCAATAAGGGCAATTTCCAACTTTTCAGAACTGTCGGCCTCGCGAATTATCACGGGCACCTCGGATAATCCGGCAATCTGGGCTGCTCGAAGACGACGCTCTCCAGAAATAAGTTCGTATTGTTCCCCCTTTTTTGAAACAATCAATGGGGCCAAAATCCCTTTTTGCCTGATCGAATCAGCAAGCTCTTCAATCTTTGCAGCATCAAAGTGCATCCTCGGTTGCAACTCGTTGGGGCGGATTGAAGAGACCAGCACCATTCGCATACCATCTCCCGAACGGACTTCCATGGAGGTAGCCACTACAGGAGTTTCGTAAGATGTCTCTTTGACGGTTGATATCAGCGAGGCAAGACCTCGACCAAGCGCTCTTCTTTCCATGTATCACCTCCTGGAGCCTGAAGACTGTACCTCTCAAGGATTTCTTGAGAGAGATCCAGATAGCTCTGGGCCCCTCTTGATTTATGGTCATAAACAATGATCGGCATACCGTGGCTCGGCGCCTCTGAAATACGAACAGATCGTGGGATGACGGTCTTGAACACCTTCTCGCTGAAATGGGTTCTTAATTCCCGTTCGACATCATGAGAGAGCCTGTTCCTCCCATCAAACATCGTAAGAATAATGCCGCCAATTGAAAGAGTTGGATTTAACCTTTTCTTGACGAGATCAATTGTCTTTAAGAGTTCCGTAAGCCCCTCCAGGGCGAAGTACTCACATTGAACCGGAATAAGGAGTGACGTTGATGCCGTCAGTAAATTAAGGGTGAGAAGACCCAGAGAGGGAGGGGCATCCACGAAAATGAAATCGTATCTCCCAAGATAGTGTCTCAAGGAGGATTTGATTCTCGTCTCACGCTCATCAAAGCTGACAAGCTCTATCTCGGCCCCAACAAGCTCGGTTGTCGAGGGGACAATATCCAGATTTGCAAGGTCGGTCGCAACGGGGGATGGGATGTTTTCATGGGTAAATAGATTATAACTATTTGATATTAATGAATTTTTTTCTAAACCAAGGGCTGATGTAGCGTTACATTGTGGATCAATATCAACCAAAAGGACCTTTTTACCAAGAAAGGCAATCGACGCAGCAACGTTAACGGCGCTCGTTGTCTTGCCGACACCACCTTTTTGATTACAAAACCCTATTATTTCAGTCATTTATTTTATTAAATAGCCCCATGCCAAAGGTAAATTAATGTCTTGATGAAATCAACAAAAATGTTTCACGTGAAACATTTTTATGACACCTCAAATATGACTGACAACAATTAGAGTTCGCTTCTTTCCGGACATGGGAAGTGAATATGGGATTTTTTCGACAATCAAATTGTTCTTCGTTATTTTTTGGAGCTCTGAAATTTCAGACGACGGCTCTTCTCCCTTCATTGTTATAATCGTTCCTGCCTTAACGACAAAATTAAGTGAGAGCCTTACGAGATCGCTCAAGGACATTGTTCCACGTGAAACAACGATATCATACCGTCCAATCTCTGAATCTTTATGGAGTCTCAAATTCAGCACCTCGAGATTGTCCATGGACAGCTTTCTAGCGACTGCCTTGATAAAGTCTGATTTCTTTTTGATTGATTCTACAAGGGTCAATTGAATTGCTGGAAGTGCTATTTTCAATGGAATACCCGGAAGTCCGGCGCCACTGCCAATATCCAAAATTTTTATATCTAAACTTCCCGCCATCTTGATTTGGTCAACAAGAAAGAGCGAATCTACAAAAAGTTCTTCCAGTATAATCCTTGGATCGTTCAGTGAGGTGAGATTGATTTTACTGTTCCACTGCAGAAGGATTTGGAGATATTCATAGAACGGCTTGAAATCATATCGACTTGAAGTCATCTTGTTAAAAAATGATTCGAGGTCTAAATAATTCATAAATATGTTTTATATCAACTACTTGATTATATTTACCATGAGGATCTGAAGGGCCGCTGGTGTAATTCCTGATATCCTTGATGCCTGACCAAGGGACCCAGGTTTGATCTGACTCAATTTTTCAACCATCTCATGGGAAAGACCAGGTATCCGATCATAACAAAACCTCTCTGGGATCTTCATCGATTCCATTTTTTTAAACCTCCTCACCTCTTCCTCTTGGCGATGGAGATACCCATCGTACTTCACCTGAATCTCCACCTGCTCCATGACTTCCAGGCTAAACTCAGAGGAAGGGATGAGCCCTGTAAGAGAGACCTCAGGCCTCCTCAATAACTCCTCAAGCGTTTGACCATTACGGCGTGTATTGTTGAGGTACCCCCTTAAGAGAAAAATGTCGGAGACCTTTTTTTCAAAGCGGTTGAACTCCTGACTCGTGACTAACCCCAACAAAAACCCATGCCTCCTTAATCGAAGATCGGCATTCTCCTCGCGGAGAGACAAACGATATTCGGCCCTTGATGTAAACATCCTGTAAGGCTCCGCCCTTCCCTCAAAGGAGACCCCTTTTGTCACCAAGTCATCGATAAGGATCCCAATATAGGCCTCGGCCCGATCGAGGATAAACGGACCTTTCCCCAAAATTTTGAGCGACGCATTGATACCAGCCATCAAGCCTTGTGCCGCCGCCTCTTCATAGCCAGTCGTACCATTGATTTGTCCGGCATGGTAAAGTCCGCTGATCCTCTTTGTCTCGAGGGTCGGAAGCAGTTCCGTAGGCGGGAGATAATCATACTCAATCGCATAACCTGGCTTCATAATCTCAACATCTTCTAATCCCTTCATTGTCCTTAACATCTCTATCTGGACCTTGAGCGGGAGGGAGGTGGATAACCCATTCGGATACCACTCACGGGTCGTTAGCCCCTCAGGCTCCAAAAAAATCTGGTGTCTTGATTTCCCCGCAAACCGAACAATCTTATCTTCAATAGAGGGACAGTAACGTGGGCCTGTCGATTTAATGATTCCACTGTAAATAGCTGATTCTTTTATATTATTTTTTATTACCCGATGTGTCTCGTCGTTGGTGTAGGTGATGTAGCATGGGACCTGGGTCAATTCCTGTGGAACATTTGAAAATGAAAATCGAGGCGGTGGATCATCTCCATCCTGTCTCTCGAGAGTCTCAAAATTGATTGTTCTTCCATCAAGTCTCGGACAGGTTCCTGTCTTTAGGCGACCAACAGGAAATCCAAGTTGACTAAAACTTTCCGTTAATCTTTCTGAAGAAAAATCGCCGGCACGGCCTGCTGGATAGTTATTTCTACCAATATGAATCAATCCACGAAGAAAGGTCCCTGTACAAACGATAACCGCCTTGGCTGGAAAAAATTCACCGATGCTCGTCCTGACCCCTTCAATCTGATTATTTCGAATAACAAGCCGATCCACCATCACCTGCTTGAGATAAAGGTTCGGTTGATTTTCCAAAACCTGTCGCATCTTTACCTTGTAGGCGAGCATGTCGGATTGGCATCGTGTCCCCCGGACAGCCGGCCCCTTTTTGGTGTTAAGTCGACGAAACTGGATCCCCGTGGCATCGGCAATCTTCCCCATCTCACCACCGAGGGCATCAATCTCCCGAACGAGATGACCCTTTCCGATCCCCCCAATCGCCGGATTGCAGCTCATCTGGGCGATGTTATCGATGTTGGATGTGGCCAGTAAGGTCTTCAATCCGATACGGGATGAGGCAAGTGCCGCCTCACAACCGGCATGACCGGCGCCGATCACGATGATGTCGTATTGTTTCATGGGGCTGAACCGTTACGATATCCCCAGCAGATTTTCAAAACAAATCGTTATTTTTCGGAACCTTCCAAGTGTGCCAGGCACAAAACCTTTGTGACAAGGATTTTGAGTCACAAAGCAAAATCCGGATCTTTGCCACTTAGCTTAACTTTTGAGTATCTTTTGCAAAGAGACGACTCGCAATCGGTGGAAAGAAGTATTGTTTCACCTTGAACCTGACATTCTCCATGGTGAATTGATCCTTCCCAGCGGGTTTCTTGCCAGCACTATAGGTTGTGTTACAACCGCAATTGTCCGATAACATTGCTGCTCCACCAATCATGAGTAGAAGTCCTACTCTAACATTACTAAATATTTTCCCAAGCATTTTTCCTCCTCCTCCTCTTCCTCTTAAGTTTTTCAGCAGAACCATTATATTATCGAGAGGGGGGGAGAGAAGTTGCGAAGTTCTCGCCTTGACACATGCATCTAAACAAGTATTAGTTACTAATACTATGTATTAGTTGCTAACCCTTACAGGGGAGTTCATGTATTTTGACCCTCAAGCAAAACAGAAGCTCGAAGACTTCTACAACTTTGAGGTCTTGCAACAAGAGCTCAAAAAGGTCCTCGAAGATCCCCACACCCCCCTGATTGCGGTTCATGGCCTCCGCAGAACCGGAAAGACGAGTCTTATTCGTGTTGTTCTGAATGCGTCCCGAAAAAAATATGTCTGGCTGGATGGCCGTGAAATCGTCTCCCGAAACGAATTTTTCCTGAAACTCTCCGAAGAGGTCAGCAAATTGAGGCGGTTTGAAATAAAAGGGATCTCCTTGAAGGGGGTTTCATGGTCACTGGATCTCCATAAAAAAGACCTGGATTTCCTCAACAAGCAAAAAATAACACTCGTCATTGATGAGGTTCAATTGCTCAAAAAAATGAAAGTCGATTATCTCCTCGCCTCAATTTATGATAACCACCCTCAAATCAAAATTGTTGTCTCGGGTTCGGAACGGGGGATGCTCGTCAATTTTCTGGGCCAGGCGAATGCCAAGGCGCCCCTCTACGGACGGGCAGTTTTTGAACTGTCAACACGACGACTGACCAAAGAAGAAGGCCTCCATTTCTTGCGTGAGGGGTCAAAAAAACTGGATACACCGATAAAAGAAGAGGAAATTCTCGACGCGATTCAATCACTCGATGGCATCATTGGGTGGTTAACAAAATATGGTTGGTACCGGCTCCGGCTTCCTCATAAAACGGCCTTGCAAAAAACAATTGAAGATGGAAAGCATGTTGCCTACGCGGAGTTTCTTAGTTTTGCGGCCCGTTCCGAGAAAAAATATTTGAGAATCCTCAAGACCATGAAAGAGGGAGACCGATGGGAAGAGATCAAGAAGCGGGCACAAACTTCAGATACGCAGTTGGGTGAAATGCTGAAAAGGATGGTTGATTACGGGTTTGTTGAAAAAGCAGAACAAACCTACCGAATTTCAGATCCCTTGTTAGAGGCAAGCCTATAAGTCGATGTTCGAGGTCGCCAGCACCGCTTCGCACCCCGCATGACCGGCGCCGATCACAACGATGTCGTAGGAACTCATTATACGGGCTCACTATCTGGAACCCCGATATCCATCAAGAGAGGAATCAGAGAGGAATTTTGGCAACATTTTCGGCAGCCAACCGAGAACTTAGGTAGGCTGCTTAACCTTTTAGGAGGCTTCTATGGCTAGCATACCGTTCGTCCCTTCGGGTTCACCGCATATCTACACCCACCCTGAGGTCCCTGAGGCGTTCGTGGTCGACACGGATCGAAATGGGATCGATGGGGATGATATGGTCTGTCTTGGTCCTGATGCCGGAACGCTTTATAGCTATGAAATTGAAGGGCGACATTTTCCAAGATTTGAGAGTGTGGTCGATCAAGAGACATTAGATTCCATTGGTCGTCAGCTTTTGAGAACGGGCTGGCGGAGAGAGACAGAGAACAGGGCGTTAGATGGAAACCTCTGTTTTGAGGTTTCTGGGGTTGTTCCTGAAACAGGCAGCGCCAGTCTCTACGCCGCGTGCCTTGGTGCAATTGTTACTGGCGTGTTTGGGTCACTATGGATTTCCAGGGGAATAGTTGGAAGAAGAGATGTACGCTATGGAATAGATCTTCGTTGGACCAAGATGACCCAAGGAGGGGGTGCCATTGGTCTCTCACTACTGGCTGTTGCCGGTATCCTTCTTCTTTACGGCAGATCAATCGTGAAGCAACAGAGAGAAGAGCGGACTCTCACGGCAGTAAGATAAATCTTTAAGGAGGATCGATGAAATTATCGTTAGATCTCTATCGTCAGGCTGTAACGGCCCTGAGGACTATCACGCTTGATCTCCCAACCTCGGCTCATACACTCAATGTCGCTACCGCTGAGGTGAGAGACGTATTGTTGAGGGGGGGATTGGACGCCGAACAGGCAGGGGCTGCGGCAGCCGTTAAGATACTTATTCCGGGGCAGGATCCACGCCAACCTGTCTTCGGCCTCCTGTTTTCTGGAATAAGACCGTTCTACTTTCTCCTCACCACGCGACCAATTCCGTGGGGACTCAACCAACTGACCCTCGCCAATAGTGTTGATCTGCCCTTGGACCTTAGCCCTTCACTCGGTGTCTGTCTCCTCAGTGTTGATGAGGCAGCCAATAAGGTCGTTGGCAGGATTCTTCAGATGGGACAGGCATTATCGTCAGAAAGCGTAAGGACAATAGCCCCCCTCATGGATGGGATGCTTGATGGGTGGCAATTTGTGTAAAGATGACCGATTCGATTATCTCGATAGGTGAAGAGGCGGTCAGTTATTCCGGCTATCTCACGACCGGTCTTGTGGGGCTCACCCGAATTGGCGAGTTTGTCGAAGATGGGGCGCTCAAATATCAGAAAGTAAACCTTGCCGCATCGGCCCAAAAATTTCAAAGACTGTTAACGACGGCGACCGGTCGTCCTCTCAAGACGATTCTCTTTGTCTCCTCGCTGAGCACCCTCTGGCAGACCGGTGAAGGGATCATCGATTGGGCTGGCGGAGACGAAGGCGCCAACAAAGACCAAAACGGGATCATCCTCTCAAGCGGTCTTCTCACGCTCCTGAATCTCTCAACACTCGCCGGACCCAATGGTTCCACACTGGTCCGTGCAGCCAGTCTTTCCGGAGCGCTTCTTATTGACGGTATCGGACTCAAAAATGCGATCAGCAACGATGCGAGCGCAAAGGAGATCGCCTACCAGGCAGCCACCCTCGTCCTATTCAACGGAGGACGGACGGAACGGGCCGAATTTCTCGCACTCCGAAAAAGGATTTTTGATCAACCCGACAAGGTCATCCATCGAAGTGCGATGACCCGGATCATCGACAAAATGTTCCACCCGATTCCTCTCTCCCAGATTTATCGTGATGTCCCGGACAGCTCCCAAAACATGGGGGTTTATATCCATATCCCGTTTTGTCCCACCATCTGCTCCTTCTGCGGCTTCAAGGTCGATATCGACAAGGGTGACGTTCGGGAGCGTTACAGTCGGGCGGTGGCGAACGAGATCGAACAGTTTGCCAAACGGTATCCGAACAGAAAAGTCGAGTGGATCTATTTTGGAGGAGGCACACCGGGGACCCTGACGGAAGCCCAATTGGGAAGAATCGTCACAAGTCTTAAGAGGCTGAATGTCTCGAACGGACTGCCGTTCACGATGGAGGTACGGGTCGACAGCATCACCGAAGAGAAGATGAGGGCCTACATGGCGATGGGGATCAACCGCTTTAGCGTAGGGGTGCAGACCTTTGATCCTAAAGAGAGACAAGATTTCAAACTCGTCTTTTCTCCTGATGAAGTTCTTGAACGTCTCCAGATCTTAAGCCGTTTGGGCGTGGAGTATAATATTGATCTCATCTTCGGGGCACCCGGACAAACGCTTGAGGCGTGGCAGAGGACCGTTCAGAGGGCCCTGCAGATCCGTCCCAATCAGATCACAACCTACGCCTATATGCCGATCAGCTACACCACGACCCATCGTCGGATGACGGGGGAGGAGAGTCGATGGTCACTCTGGCAAAGACAGAAAGGGATGATCGATCTTGTTCGTGAGGAGATGCAGACAGCTGGTTACCGTCAGTCAGATACCTTTGTCTTCTCGAGGGAAGAGGCGAAGGAGTACAGCCCCTATGCCGATACCAGCATGATCGCCTCTACAGTCGATTTCGTCGGCTTCGGACCAAGCGCCTACTCTTTTTTTGGGCCCTACGCGTATGTCAATCCGTACGACACAGTCCCCTACATGAGGGCTATCGAGAGGGGTGATGATCTGACCGTGGTTGGCATCCGTAACAATCCCTTTTTTGATGCCCTTCGCAAGGTCGCCTCTTTGGCGTCGAACATTCAGAAGGAATCGCGTCGACCTGTTGATGAGGGGGGGTCGATTCACGACGCTGTCGATTCCTGGTCTACCTACGGCATCTACCGGTTCTGGACCTTTATCTATTCGATGGCGCGCTGTTGGAATATGGAGACCTTATTGGTTGGCTATAGCCCCGTTGCAAAAAAGGTGCAGCCAAAGAGTCCCCATATGGCGCTTTGGCTCGACTCTCCATCCGATTTGGTCCCTCTTCGAAGGTCAGGAGCCTCTGCAAATAACTAGAAACAAATGTGCCCCATCGATCGACAATACCTCCAGTTATGAGCGGAGCGTTGACAAAAGCGTTATGTAACGACCCTGCAAGGGTAAACTGTTATATCCAGGCAGCGGGATAACGCCTAGGGATCCGAATGTTGATGGGGGAGATGGTTGTGCCATCCTGGAGCCTCTTTGCAGGGAGCGGTGGGCACAACTGTCCAGCGGCAATAGCCGGCCCTGTCCTAACGCAAGATTGAGTGGGGGTGATCAACAAAGAGTCTTGTGGGGCCTCTTGCTCTTCATCGCATCTCTCGGAGCCGCCATCGGCATTAACTACCTCACCCATCGTCCTCCTCCCCGAGTTCCACCAGGCCCCTAGTTCGTAATCTTGACCCAAATATATCCACGGTTTCGGTCCCAGTCTCGATCGATCGTTGCCATCCCCTTGAGGAGGGTTCCCTCAGAGACCCAATAAGGCTCATACCATTCTCGATCCGGATCCATCACAAGCACCTGCCTTCTTTTGGCATCGTAGGCCCCGATCGGCGCGATATGACCGACATCCGCATCATCGGTGTAGATCCCCTGGATAAAGTTGATGATGAGGAAATCGTCCCCTGATTTTTCATTTTGAACAAGCACCTCGTGGAGACGCTTTTCCGTCTCAGGCAAGGTGTCATCCGTATGAAAGAGCTCTACCGATCCCTTGAGACCATAGCTCTGTAAACTCTTTTTCAAGAGATCACCCACTTCATCCATGGACAAGGTACGAACCGTCTTCTTGGATAAAATTGCCTCATCCCATCGGGGGCTCTTAACCTTCTCCAGAAGAGTTGTTTGAGTAATGAGCGGTTCGTCAGACGACAATCGCCATCCTCTTCTCGCCGCATTCAAAACCATTGCAACGCTCGCCACAGAGCAGGCCTTTTCATTAAACTGGGCGGCATAATAGGGGGCCAAGGCCCAGTAATCGGGGGCCGGTCTCTTTCTAAGATACTCATTCCGCTTCGAGAGGGGGACTGCCTCTGGGCCATATTTTGGCTTAGCCTCCTCTGCCAGCAGGAGAGACGGAATGACCAACAGGAACGAGACAAGGGGTCTGATTTTCCATTTCATTATGGCGTCCATAGCTTTTTTAGACGACACCGTCTACAAATCGGTCGATCAAACCCTGCTTTGTCTCCTCACAATACGGAGCCTTATAAAAAGACTATTAAAAACGGTCTCTTGCGTGTATCGTCCGGTTCGCCATTGATGGCACACGATTTGTAATGACTTGGGTAAAAAAACAACCGTTCGTCCGAAACAAATCGTTTTAAGAAGTCGATAATGAAGGGCGACCGTTTTTGGATAAGGCGAAGATGGCATCCACTTTCAAAAGGCTTTTAGCTGGCAGTCTGATCGCCTCGCTGCTCATGGCCGGCCAGCCGCTATCTGCAGAACCATCATCCCCCCTCACAGAAAACAGCCTTAAAGGAGCGATCGACGAGGCCCAATCCCTCTACGAAAATTTCGAATTTGAACAGGCACGCAATCTTCTGCGTGAAGCGCTTTCCTCTCTATCAGGGCAGGAGTTGAACCACACAGACCTTCTCTCCCTCGTTCCGGCCTACACCCTGCTTGGTCTGCTTCAACATATCAATGGAGAGAACGCCGATTCGCTGCAGGCGTTTGAAGAGGTTGCGAGACTCTCCCCCTCAACCATCTTGAGTGAAAATGATTATTCCCCCACGGTCCGTCAGATTTTTCAAAAGGCGCAGGAGAAGGTTTTTTCCCATCGCGATGAATTTGGATCGGTGCAGATCAGCTCACGTCCCAAGGGGGCCCAGGTCTTTCTCAATGGCCAACTGAAGGGAAAGAGTCCGTTGGGGCTTGAATCTCTTCCCCTGGGGCCTCACCGGGTGAGCCTTGTTAAAGAGGGGTTCAAGGCGGAGGTCCATCGTGTCGAGGTCTCACCGCACTCCTCACTAAAGGTCTCATTCCGGCTTGAGAAAGAGGCCCCCATCGATACACACCTCTCCTCAGACACAAATTTTATCCAGGATTCTCCCAAAATGGACGTTGTGGAGGGCCGATCGATCCGAAAACCGTTCTGGAGGAGACCCCTCTTCTGGATCATTGCAGGGATTGCCGTCGGGACAGGAACGGGGGTCGGCCTTGCCTTAAGTCAGGGAGGTGACGACTCAGCAGGGGGCGGCGGAAGCTCGTCCGTTCAGGTTCAAACACCGGTCTTGGGAGGCAGCCTACGATGAAGGTTCGATTACTTCTCCTCCCGGTGCTCTTTCTCTGCCTCTCTCTCCAGATCGGCTGTCTTGGATCTCGAGGGGATAATAAAAAACCGGGATTTGAAACTATTCCTCCTCAGAAATTGCAGGCGCTGGGGCTGCCGTTATCGGCCTTTGTTGTTGTTTCGTTGGATCCTGCCACAAGACATCCCCTCCTTCTGGATTCCTCAACCAACAGCTTCAAGGGAGAGGTCAAGGTTCCCCTCGGGAGTCAATTTGATCTGACAGTCATCTATACAGTGGATGATCCGATATCGGGGAAGGTGATCGAGATCGCTCACTATGTTCGGAAAGAGGTGCTTGCTGAGACGGAGACGACACAGGTTATTTACCTCGGAGACGAGAACAACTGGCAGACCCTCTTTGACCTCTCTCCCGGAATACCTAACGACCTGAATCTGGATGGGGACGCCTACAACAATTTTATCGAGGTGGCGTATGGCAGCCATCCCGAAAATTCGGAAAGCCTCCCGGAAGGGGCCAAGACCTCAGCAACCCATAAAGATCCAATTTTTGGTTCTCAGGACGTCGCGCTTCCTCCTCCCGGCGCTGACATCACCGCCGCACTCAAGGGAGAAGAGGAGGTCCTGCTCGAGACAACGACTCCATTTGACTTAAAGGAGTTTAAATTATTGTCCCCCGGCTATGGCATTGAAATCCTCTCATCCGCCGAAGAGATCCTTGAGGCCAAAAAGATGAAGGTCAGGATCAACACCAAACGGTTTGTGACGGGAAACAAGGTAGGAGAGATGGTTTTGGTCATCCGGGTTGTTGATGAATATGATCTTTCACGGGAGACCGCTCTCCGGGACTCTATCAGCTTTTCCTGGGAACTCGACGACCCCTCAGGGATCGATAGCTCCAACACCTCGGTCCTCTTGAGGAGCCTGGATAGAAACTTTACCGTTGGAATAGTGGTCACAGATGAAAAACCGGAGGCCTCACGTCTCCTCTCACAAATCGGTCTCGAAACAATCGGGTATCCCGATGGAACCTACCAGATGGAGTTTTTAACCAGAGATAGTGCCGGCAATCCCCTTTTTGAGACAATTCCTGTAAGGATTCAAAACAGCAGGGCCGTCAGCCAGTTTGGTGCGAAGATCTCTGCTGTTCCGGGCTCTATACCGGAAGATGCCGGTCTGACACTCAGTGCCCGAGAATCGGTCGGCCCATTCCCCAATCAGCTAAAACTTTACGAATGGAACTGTACCGACCTGGCCAATTTCAATCCATCGGGGATGGGAGAGGGCTTTAGGCTGGATCGTCTTCCCAATGTGACACGGGCCGAACGGTCAAGGACGGTCCGCTGCCGACTGCTCTTCCAGAACGGGAGTTTCCGGGAAGAGGCAACGACCTCATTCGATGTCAGCTTTGTGAATGCAACACCGATCATTGAGACCCTTCAACTCACCCCGACCAACGGAACCGACATCTTATCCGACAACTTCACCATTTCATGGAACACAATCGATCCGGACAGAGACACGCTTCTCTACGACCTTACGATTACAAGACAAGATCCGAATGGCCCCCCCGTCACTGTGACGACCTGTTCTAACCTGACCCTCTCCTCTTTGAACGAAATGAGTGATCTTTCAAATCTCTGCACGGAACCGGCGAAGGGGTTCGGGGAGCTGTTAAGCCCGTTCCGGTTAGGGGCCAAGTCAGGATACGCCTTCCTTCTCACGGCCAAAGATGTGGATGGGGCAACCGGTCAGGCAACAACCTCCGGAACTGTGTTGGATAACAATCTGCTTGGGCGTTGGAGCTCCAGCGGTCTGGATGGGATCAATCTCCCGTTTGAGGCACCGGAGGAGGAGAGTTTTGATTTTGGCACGGGTGATTTTACACTCTCGGCCTGGATCTCTCCGGGAGGGGGAGGAACCGAATCGATCTTGAGCAAGAATGTCGATGGGAACGGCTTTAACCTGTTCCGGTATCTCTCTAACTATATCAACTTCTCGGTTCAGGAATGCAGCACCTTTCTGTCCGTTCGTCATCCGACCGACCACTGGATGCAGGTCGTTGTTGCAAAAAGAGGGTCGGTCTTCTCACTCTATCTGAACGGCGAACTGGAGGATCAGAAGGAATGTCAGGGCGTGAACATCAGTAACAACTCCCCGCTGGTTGTCGGATGTAACCGATCCCCAGGAAGTTGCACGGAGCCTTTTAGCAGATCGATCGACGAGGTGTCGGTCTACAACCGGGTCATCCGTATTGATGAGGTGAGGAGGGACTGCCGGCGAAACCACCCGAGCCCAACCTCCTGCCCCGATCCGAAAGAGCCGATCATCCTTGCCCCAACACCGAATCAGATCCTCCCACCGACCCGAATTTTCTGGAACTGGAGGGGTGAGAAGGATCCGGACGGGGGGTTGGTCTATCCTGATCAGGGGTATAAGGTTGATTTTGATATTGACAACAATTTGGCTAACGGCGCTTTCGAGTCGACATTCGTTCCAAGCTATAACAATATCAGCGATCGAACGAGCGAGTCTTCAGAACATCATGTGGAGTCGGAGGAGATTAATCCGAATCGGGCCTACAAGTTACGGATACGGCCTGTCCAGAATGATTCTATCCTCTCTGGATTTGATGCCACGCGAGTCTTCTTGACCGATAACTCCGTCGTCGCCTGGTGGAATTTCTATGAGGGGACCGGTTCGATTGCGGGGGATGTCGTTGGTGGTTATGATGGCCAGTTGATCAATTTTGGAGGGATTGGCTGGAGCGACGGCCTGATCGATCTTGGTGCGTTTACCGATCGGTCGCTCAATTTTGATGGCAATGATGATTTTGTCGATATCTCCCATGACCCCCTCCTGGTCCCTGCCAACCTGACACTGGAGGCATGGGTCAACCCGACACGGCTCGATGGCTGCAACGGGGAGAGCTGTGGTATCCTGAACAAGAGTTCGGGTGGCAACGGCTACCGGTTGGCAATCGATCCATCGGGCACAATTTCGTTCGGTTTCGGAGATGGGGTGACGGGCGAGAGCAACACGGCCTCTGCAACATTAGGGAATGGGACTGATACCTGGACGCACCTCGCCGCAACCCACAACGGCTCCATAGGGGCCCTCTTTCAGAACGGCCGATTTGAATCATCCGCCACGGCCCCACTGAGGGACTCCATGGGGAACCCAAATCTGCAAATTGGCCGGGACTACCCCACGGGGTATTTCAATGGGATCATCGATGAGGTGCGGATCTACAACCGGGCGATGGACGGCCTCGACCTCTGCAATAGCTACCTCTCCTTCTGCTACTCGGCCCAAGAAGAGGATCCCCGACTGAATCCCTCACCCCCATTGAAGATAAAGATGGGGTGAGGGGGGGTCAATCCGAAACATAACTATCAACGGGACGGTTTTCTGCTGCTACGATCTGCTCTTCAATATTTCTTAGGCCCCGCTCAACATCTTCAAGAATAGAATCAGATTCAGTCAAGGAGGCGTCCTTCCAACTGTAACTTTTCCCCCTAACACCTACTGTTATACCCAACTTGGTATAATTATAATATTTCGTGGGATCAATATCATAATTTGCCGTCCCAGAAGAATAGATCACCCGGATCGAATCAACCTTTGCATAGAGGAGATCGCTGCTAACTATTTTTCGAACGTCTCCCCCAACGGTGCCCTGAGAACAGTTGCCAAAACCGACCATCGTGATTTTTGAGCCTGAGGATGGATAATCACAGCCGTTTTCATTGGATCTCATAATTTCTGGACATGGGAACCCAGACCATTTCTGCTTCGGTAAGCAAGCGGCCAAAAGAGCTGTGGTGGCTACCCCTGCGAGGGAAATCAAACATTTCATCGGAACCTCCTTTTTTTCTGTTCTATTTTTTTTCGCTCTCTTTTTTTTCTTTTTTCTGCAGACAAGTCTTGTTGTTGCGAAAAACTGCCATTTCGAAGAGAAAAACTGGTCTCTTCAGAGAACAGACCATTATGGGATCATCGATGAGGTGCGGATCTACAACCGGGCGATGGACGGCCTCGACCTCTGCAATAGCTACCTCTCCTTCTGCTACTCGGCCCAAGAAGAGGAAGATGGGGTGAGGGGGGATCAATCCGCCGTCGTCAGATACTTCAGGTCCCCGTTCGTCGCGTCGTAATAGGAGATATGAAGGCGATCATTTGAATCAATGGCAATGTCACAATAGTTGCCGACATCGCCGGCAGAGTCGAGCGTTGTCGCTACCCAATCACCACTCAGGTTTGTGACGTATCTCAGATTGTTGGTCCCTATGCTGTCTTCATAGTAAACGAGATGTACAAAACCTTGGGAATCGACCGCAACGGCGATTGGGTCTCCTGAGGTCGTGTCAACCAGCTCCCCTTCCCAGTTCGAACCGTTTTTGGAGGCGACATAAATATCCCCATTTTCCCAATAGGCAATAATGACCTTTGCATCATCACTGACAGTTATGGAGGGTGAAAGTCCGGTATTATTCCCTGATTGAACTACTTCTACGGCCCAGGAGCCCGACACATTGGTGGCATACTGCAGGCTCGAGGGACGAACATTCGAATGAGCTGCAATATGAACCCGATTATTCGGGCCAATCGTCAAGGAAGGTTCCTCGATCCCCCTGTCGAATGGTATAATTTGAGAGGACCAGGCACCGGAAGAGCCGGTAACATATCGGACATAACCTGAGCCCTCAATCCAGTGGGCGATATGAACGGCCCCACTCGAATCGACCGCAATCGATGGCGAAAAGCCTCCTGCCTCAACTCTCTCATTAACCCAGATGCCAGAAGCGTTAGTCGCATATCTAAGCGTCCCATTGGTGGCATCTCGATAGGCGATGTGAAGCTTGTCGTTTGAATCAATCGCGATTGAGGTACCAATACCAACATCAGCACTCTCATCGACCGGCAAATGGATCAGTGCCCCATTCGTAAGATTCCAGAGTGATAACCTTGGGGCATTGGCCTGATAGCTGGAGATGTAAGCCTTTCCGGACGAATCAACCGTAATGGAGCTATATTGTCCGTGATTGTTCGTATTTGGACTCGTGGAATAAATCTTTACCACCTCAATCCCGTCGCTGATCGTTGGCGAGATATTGCCCGCCGCATCCTTAAGCCAGAGGTATTGGGTCGAGAGCCCCCGGAGATCGGTCAGATTCCGGGAGGAGGAGGTGGAAAGGGAGGTCGTCGAACTAATAGAGATCCAGTTGCCATCGTTCAGATCGGGTGGCGTTGAATCGGAACTCAGATAATACGCCGTGATCCCGATTGAATCGGTGCCGGTCATGTCGGCTGAAACGGTTGAATCGACGGTCAATTTGTTTCCATCATCCAGCCTCAGGCCCCCTGTCGGTGGATTCGCATCGAGCGTGATCGTGCCGGATGTTGTTCCGGTCCGATTCAACGAATCCTTGAGATGGAGATAGACCGTCTTCAACCGATCGCCCGGAGAGAGCTCCAGATTCACCGTTTTCTGCAAACTGGCAGAAGGGGATTCAATCGCTGTCCACGAGGCATCAAAGGGGGAAGGGGCGGAGGCGATCGTCTCCGAGACGAGATAACCGGTGATCGTCGTTGAACTAAGACCGGAGAGGCCAAGCGAGAGATTCCTCATTGCGGTGTAACGGGCATTGTTGTTGATCGTAAGACCCGCCGTGAGTTCAATCGCCGCAAGATCGATCGTGTCCAGGACAGACTCGGAGATCTGCCCGGCCTCATTCTTCACCCAACCATAAATAGTGTGTGCTCCGACAGAAGGGATGAGGGTAAAATCGGTCTCGATCTCTACCGACCCTTTCGGTTCCAACAGCGGATTCCAGAGAGGGGAGTCGGATGACGGGACAGCCCCATCCTCCGACAGCATATAATGTGTGATCTTTATGCGGGAGGAGCCGGTCAGTCTGACGGTCACCGAAAGATCGTCAGTAGCCGTGTCCCCGTTGTTGATCGTGATCGCCCCGGCCGGCCTCTGGGTCGAGAGGGTCAGTGTCAGACAGGTCACGGGTGAAAGATTGTTGTCACCCTCCTTAAACCAGACATGAACCGTCTTGTTTCCATCCCCTGGCGAAAGGACCGATGCAACCTCCCCCGAATACTCAGAAACGGGGGTCACGAGGACCCAGGACGGATCGGAGAGAGAGGGGGTCTCCAGTCTCTCCGAGATAAAGTAACCGGCGACCCTGTTTGCGTGTCTTGCGGAAAGGAGAAGGGTGATGTTCTGCGAGGTGGCTATCGTCCCCTCACCCTTGAGTACAACCGACTGGTTCCAGTTGGAATCGGGGGTTGAAGAGCATTCGGCAGGACCACTCTCGGAACCGGTGACGGATGGGGAGGAAGAAGGGGAGTCCGATCCCTTTTTACCGAAACAGGAGAGGAGCAGGAGAGAGCAAAGAATGACGGAAAGCGCCCGGGACGACACAAACCGGAATTTCTCATGATTCAGGAGGCAGGGCAAATAAAAAGAATCGTGTTACCGGTAGCGGTAAAGTTCGTCCAAGTGGCGATCAAACTCCTTATGAACCGGGTTCAGCCTAAAACCACGATACTCCGCACGGCATCGATAACAGACCGTCATCCAGGGGACACGACGAAACAGGATAAAATCAATGAGTGCAACAACGAGCAAGGAGATCCCGTAGGTCCAGGGGACCGTTACAATCCCGACAAGGATAATCGGAATCGCAATCTTTCTTGGAAAATCTTTTTGGAGATAGAGATCCGGGGCGTTGCAGGAGAGACAGTGGATAACCATCTCTTCTGGATTACTGGCGGTGTTTTTTTCCCCCTCTATCACAACGGTATCGCCGATAATAAAAACAGATATCGTGCTGCAAGTTCACCGATAAATACAAACGCAATCGCAACGTACATGATCCCGGTTGCCGACTGGTTCGAACCGATCCGGGCGGTGCTCCAGATCATCGCCACCACGACCGCCGGAACCAAAAGACCGACTAAAATCCTCTGCCAGAAGAAAATCCCATGCCCGGCAAAAGAAATGAGACCTTCCAGGAAGTTTTCTCCCGGATAAACGAGCTCCCGATAGCTTAAAAGAGATACCCCAACCGCCAGGAACCGGAACATCAGGATTGCAATGAGGATCCAGGCCATTGTGACAAGAAGCCTTTTGGGCATGTCGGTATTCACCAAATAGTAGTGACCAAAGATCATCCCGGCCAAAAAACCTCCCAAAACGAGTGAGGCCGAAAGAAAATGAAGCGGGAGTAAAACAGAATGTATCCAGAGCGGAGGAATCGCGGGACGATAAACCAGCGAATCAACGAGAATAGCACTCAAACCAATAGAGGCGATCAACACCAAACCAGCACGCGTCACCTGCCCACTAAAAAAGCGCAGATGAAACCACTGGGCAAAGGTCATCGCCAGAAAAAAGAGGAAGAGGATCTGCGATAACCGCCTTAACAAGGCCCCCTCCCCCACCGGCTGCCCAAAAACTTCAGGGAGATGAAAGGTTGCTTTGTACTGAAGAATCAGCGCAATCAGGGTAAACAAAAAAGTCCAGAAGCTGATTGATTTGAAAAATCGGCGGTCGACCAGCGCCGGCGGAAGCAGTGCAACCGTTGCAATCATCCCAACCGCCATCTGAAAAAGGAACGTGACAAGAATGAAGGAGATCGACATAGGTAGCCTTTATCCCTCACCCGGTGGGGGATCAATGAAGAAAATTAGGGAAGGGTGAGGGGGTACAATGAAGAAAATCTCTCTTTTGATTTTCGATCTCGACGGAACGTTGATCGACTCCAAGGCAGATATCACGAATTGCGTCCTGTGGACGCTTCGGGACATGGGACTCCCCTCTATTCCGGATGAGGTGATCCACTCCTATGTGGGAAATGGCGTCCGCCCGCTGATCCAGAAATCAGTGGAGGCGGCCCATGGCTCCAGTTTTGATAAGGCAATCCGCATTTTCGAAGGCTACTACCGCTCCCATCTGATCGACAAGACAAGACCGTTTCCGGGAGTGCAAGAGACGTTGGAGCATTTTCGATCCAAAAAAATGGCGGTCTGCACGAACAAGCCCCAATACTTTACCGAACCGATTTTAAGTGTTTTAAAGCTGGACCATTACTTCATGACAGTCATCGGAAGTGGAAACACCTTTCCCAAGAAGCCGGATCCGACAATGATTTTTCATCTCATAAAAGAAGGCGGGTGCCGACCCGAGGAGGTCGTCCTGATCGGGGACAGTCGTGTCGACATCGAAACCGGGAAAAATGCCGGGATCCTCACCTGCGGAGTTACCTACGGATTTCGTCCTGCAGAAGAGGTTCATGAAGCAAACGCTGATTTTGTGATCGATAGCTTTTTAAAACTCAAGTCTCTCTTTGAATGATGCAAAAATCGGTTTCTAGACTTCACACGTTGAGAGGCGGCAGGACCCGCCATCACTTTTGAGTTTTAACAACTCAGACGGCGAAGTGCCTCCTGATACCTCTCAGAGGTCTTCTGAATAATATCATTGGGCAGACTGGGGGCCGGCGGCTTCTTGTTCCAGTGAATCGATTCAAGGTAGTCCCGCACAAACTGCTTATCGAAACTAGGTGGTGAGATCCCAACCTGATAACTGTCCTTGGGCCAAAAACGGGAGGAATCGGGGGTGAGCGCCTCATCAATCCAGATCAGTTTTCCGTCCAGAAGCCCAAACTCAAATTTGGTGTCCGCCAAGATGATGCCACGTGGCTCGGCCCATTTTACGGCCTCCTGATAGAGATGGAGACTCATCTCCCGGACCTGTTCCGCAATCTCTCCACCGACAACCTGCACGGCCCGATCAAAACTGATGTTTTCATCATGCGCCCCCCTTTCCGCCTTGGTGGCAGGGGTGAAAATCGGATTTGGTAATCGTTCCGCCTCCCGAAGCCCCTTGGGTAACTTGATTCCGCAGATCATCCCGGTTTTCTGATAATCCTTGAAACCGGAGCCGGCAAGATATCCACGAGCAACCGCCTCTATTTTCAGAGGGTCGGTTTTCCGGACAATGACCGCCTGATCCTGGATGGAAGCCACCTCCTCGTGGTTAGCAATGAAGCTCCCCGCGGCAAGACCGCGGGGTTTCTTGGCGGAATCCCCGTAGCCACCGACCCTCCTCTGCCAATGCTTCGGATCTCCGGACCATTCATCCGGCAACCGGTTTATGCGTCAGGTGATTCGGGATGATCCCATTCAACTTTTCAAACCAGAAGTTGGAGAGGGCCGTCAGAACCTTTCCCTTCCCCGGGATTGGATTCGGGAGAACGACATCAAACGCGGAGAGGCGATCCGTTGTCACAATCAGAAGTTCAGAGCCCAAATCGTAGACGTCCCTCACCTTGCCACGAAAGAGAAGTTTGAGCTGACTTAAATTAGAATGAAAAAGTGTCATCAATAAAATAACCGGGTTAGTCCGTATACGAGAGCCCCCACAACAGCAGAGGCCGGTATTGTAAAAATCCACGCAAGAAAGATCGAATCAACGACTCCCCATCGAACGGCTGTCAGACGTTTGGTTGACCCAACCCCCATAATCGCCCCCGTAATGGTGTGGGTCGTACTCACGGGAATTCCACCGAATGTCGCCAAAAAAAGTGTTGCCGCGGCTGCTGTTTCTGCTGCAAAGCCACCGACCGGCTGGAGTTTCGTCACCTTCATCCCCATCGTCTTGACGATCCTCCATCCGCCAAACATCGTCCCCAACGCAATAGCTGCGTGGCAGACAACAATAACCCAGATGGGAACATAGAACTTGTCCCCCAAGTAGCCCGTGGAGAAAAGCAGAATGGCAATCACCCCCATCGTCTTCTGGGCATCATTTCCCCCATGACCCAAACTGTACAGTCCTGCGGAAACGAGTTGAAGCCGGCGAAAGTGACGATCCACTCGGGAGGGGGAGGAATGATAGAAGAGGAGATTCACGAGAGACATAACAATAAAACCCAGGATGAATCCCATCATCGGCGCAATCAGAATAAATATTCCAATTTTGATGAGACCGCTTGCAATCAGGCAGGAGGGACCAGCCTTGGTAATCGCCGCCCCTACAAATCCACCCACGAGCGCGTGGGAACTTGAGGTAGGGAGCCCCCACCACCATGTCAGGAGGTCCCACACAATCGCCCCCATGAGACCGGAAAAAACGACAGCGACATTCATGACAGAGGGGTCAACGACTCCCTTTCCAATCGTTTGTGCCACATGAACATTAAAGACGAAGAGGGCAGCAAAATTAAAAAAGGCGGCCCAGGCAACAGCTACTTTCGGTGAAAGAACCCTCGTAGAAACAACGGTCGCAACGGAATTTGCCGCATCATGAAAACCGTTGATGAAATCAAACGACAAAGCAGCGATTGTAACAAGAACGATGACGAGAAGAGAAGCAGGTTCAGGCATTCTTCAAGACAATCCCTTCCAGAACATTGGCTAAATCCTCACAGCGATCCGTTGCTGTCTCAAGGGTTTCTAAAATCTCCTTCTCTTTAATCAACCGAATCGGATCCTTTTCACGCTCAAAAAGAAGCGCAATGGCAGCCCGCGAGGCCTCATCCGCTTCATTCTCAATCCGGTTCACCTCGATGCATTGGGCCAAAATCATCTCCGGGCTCTTGTGTTCTCTTAATCGAATAATCGCTTTATTGGCCTCTTCAACAGACCTCACAAGAAGTCCGGTAATTTTTTTCATCCCTTCTGTTGGCTGACCAATCTTATAGAGGATCATTTTGTTGGCGGCCCCAAAAATGAGGTCAACGATATCATCAAGTTCCGAGGCAAGTTGATGAATATCTTCCCGATCAAACGGGGTAATAAATGTTTTGTTGAGTGTCTCGATGGTATCATGGGTTATCTGATCCCCACAATGCTCGACATCTTCGATTTTTTTAAGCTTTACCTCCACCTGGTTAAAGTCTTGAACAAGACCTTCCAAAAGGTGGGCTGCCTGAACCATATTAACGGCCGCTTTTTCGAAGAGGTCAAAAAACTGGACGTTTTTCGGGAAGAGCCCCATTTCCGTGGAGCTGTATAAGGCCTCTCAAGTCAAAGTCAAATAAAAACAGGTAACAAGGGGGTTATCGAATCAGTGAACAACCGCTGCCGGCTGCGCGCCAGCCGGTCAGTCCACCCTGATCCACAATCGCAGGGTTAGAAGAGGCGACCTCATCTTGCGAACCAGGGGCATTGCTAATCTGTACCGGTGTTCCCAGGGGTGTCTGTGTCTCATTAACCGTCGCCTCATTCTGACAACGGGAATCACAACCATCTCCATCACTCGTGTTACTATCGTCACACTGTTCGTCCGGCTCTGTAATGCCATTGCCACATTGCCTGACCGGCGGGCAGGCGCTGCAATCCCGTTCGCAGGTAGAACAGTTCTCCTCACCATTGCAGGTCCCATCCCCACAGATAGCTTCGGGAGGGCAAGCGCCGCAATCAGCGGAACAGGTGCTGCAACTCTCACCCGCGTCACAGGAAGCATTACCACATCCGGTGGTAACCGCCGCCGGTCTTGCTCCCTTGGCATATTTGAGAACCTGCCGCCCCGCATCGTAATAGCTGATGTGGAGAGTATTATTAGAGTCACAAGCGATCGATGTATACTGCCCAACATCTGAGGAGGCAGGGTTTGCGGTCATTGGATCTTCAATCGTCTCAACGCGCCAGGTTGATTCGGTTCGCTCACGGCTCGCATGCTTCAAAGACCTGACGGTTGCATCATAGTAGCTGATGTGCAATGAGCCGTTGGGACACTCCGTCAAAGAGGTGTAAAGACCGGCATCGGAGTTCTCTCCGTCGATCAAGGTGGTGCCGGTTGATCCAATCGTCGCAAAACGGAGCTCACCCCCATTCGGCTGGTAGAAGGCGATATGCACGACCCCTCCCGAAGAGAGGAGTGCGTCCTTGTAGAAGTTGGGGCTCGTGGTGGTTGTCACCATCGCCTCATGATTGAAGAGTGTGGTCGTTGGACCGGACCAATCATAAGCCAGTCCATTAAATGGAGCCAGGTGATAAAACAGTTGCGGTTTCGAACTGACAACCCTCGTGTAAAAGGCATGAAGATTAGCAGCACTATCAATCAGGAGTGAGAGTTGAGGAAGCATGGTTTGCGCAATGACCTCAGCGGGGGTCACCCAACTTGACGTCGAGGTATTGTAACGGGAATTATAGAGCCGGAAATCGTTATCATCGTGACGATAAATCACGTGGGGAACCCCGCTCGATGAGAGGGCCAGGGCGGCACTACTTCCGGCCGATTCCGTCTTTGACCCGTCAATCACGGTCGTAAGGGCCGGCCAGGAACCGGACCTCTGCAGAAGTGTGGCAACGCCCATAACGGGTGGGCAACTGCCGACACAACTGGTTGAAATATGTCCCCCATAGAGGGTAACGCAGAGATTCCCTGCTGCAGTCGAGAGAAGGCTGACATCCTCAAGACGATCGTAAACGGCCGTCAGATTGATTGGCGTTGACCAACCCCCTCCCCTCTGACTGATAAACTTGAGTCGCCTCGATTCCCCAACGTAAGCAATCGCCGGTGCATTATCGGAAAGGGCCAAGGAGGAATAGGTGCCAGCTCCTATGGCTGAATCAAGCGTCGCGGTACTCCAATTGTAGGTCTGTGCCGCAAGAATTGCGGGAAAAAACAGCCCGTGAACAAGGGCAGCCAAAACGATCCCTCGAATGTTAAAGAGCCGCTTCATAAAATCTTTTGCCCCTTGGGAGAACTACGGTTATCGGATCAGGCCACACCCACGACCACCCGCCTGTTGGGGCGGTTCTTCGGGAGGTGCCGGAGGAACAATCGGTGGGGTTTCACCTGGTGTTACAGTCCCAGGGCAGTCAGCGAGACAGGTCTGCATGTTCTCGCCCACCTCCGGATTGCAAATCCCATTTCCACAGAGAGACGGATCAGGAGTAATGCAGGCACCTCTCCGGCAGACCTTTCCCTCACCGCACTCCGCATCGTTCATGCAAGAGACACAAGTTCCTTCATCACAAATTGCACCACCGGGACACTCCGTATTTGTTGTACAACCGGTTCTCACAGGAGGGGTTACACAGGCCCCTTCCTGACAAATCCTGCCCGTTTCACATTGGGCATTATCGGTGCAGCTCTGACAAGTTGCATTGATACAGGCTGAGAGGCCAGGGCAATCGGCGTTGGTAACACATGCCGGTGTGGGGGGGAGGCAATCAGCAGAACAGTTCTGTGAGGTTTCACCATAATTGGAATCGCAAACACCGTTTCCACAATGACAGTCCGTAAAACAATTATTGACCGTCTCACTTGCGCTACAGACCCCGTCTCCACAACCGGGACAATCTTGAGGAGAGACAGATATCGATTCGCCCGGGTCGCATAAACCATTTCCGGCTGCTGACAAAACGGCATGCCTCAGCTCTTCCTGAACCCGATGATAATAGGCAAGATGGATTGCACCTTCATTACTGACATCGAGCGAAAGATACCGGTTTTGATAAAAGTCAATGGAGGTGGTGCCATAAACACCGATTGAGGCGTCAACCGTAAAGAGTTCCCATGCGGCTGCCGGCAGATTCAACCGCTTGCGGGCATATTTTATCCGTCCCTGGCGGGTACCGCTTACCATATCACTGGAGTAGTAAGCGAGGTGGAGGACGTTTCCCGGCCCGATCGCTATACTACAAAAACGACCTGTATCATCGGTATCAGAGGCATCCGCAGTCCCATCAACCCTTTCGGGTGCACTCCAATTCTGGATCGGTCGAGCGTGACTCCCCCCCCAGTATTTGAGACTCTTTTCATTGGGATCATGAAAACAGATATGGACATTTGCAGTATCAACGGCCATCGATAGGTGAACCAATCCCCTTCCCACGGTAGTATTAAGTTCGCTATTATTAACAACAGTAAATGACTCGGCGTCCCCTGAAGCCGTCGGCCAGGTGTAATCATCCTCGGTCGGAGAGGTCGGATTATTCGGATTATTACCGCTCTTCTTGTACCGAATGATCGTGTCCTCCTCTCCCCCTGCATCGTCAACGTCATCGCTAAAGACATAAACAAGATGACCATACCCCTCCTGATCCAGGGTAAACCTAAAAGGTCCCTCAACTATTCCTGACGCTACCCTACAACCAACGGTTGTCGGATTCTTCTGCCAACGATGAATTAATTTGCCGGCATCATCTGCGGCAGAGGCGGAACAAGGAACTGCAATAGCAGTCGATGTCCCCCTTTTAAAAACAATATGTGCATTGTTGTTGGGGCCCAACGCAATGGAGTGATGTGTTGCCCCTGCCGTAAAACCGGTTGAACTGACCTGACTGCCATCCCCGTTAAGAACACGGGTCCCGATACGAGGCGTTGCCGGATCTGCTAACATGGAATAGACATCACTGGCATAAAGTGTCGTATCGTCATTCCGAATTTTAAAATCGATAAATTCACCTGATTGTGTCGTGGCCGGAGGATTTGGAAAGGGGGTCACGACCCAACCTGTTCCATCCAGATTGCGCGCATATCGTACATATCTGTTCGCCCTATCATAGTAGAATATATGGGGGCGTCCCTGACTATCCAGATCTATGACAGGGTACTCACCCACAGAACCGGTACTGTCGGCAGCTGTCGTCTGCCAGGCAAGAGAGGCCGCTCCCTGACTGGCACCCTCCTCCTGAAACAGGAGGGAAAAGGCCGAGAAGGCAAGGAGGACAACCAGCCACCGATTTTTGAGATTTAATGCCCCACGCATGACAAACAGAGTATAGAGCAAAGCCCGTGCCAACAAAAGTATTATTTCTCCAATGAAAAATAATATTAAATTTCATTGAGTTAAATACAAACTGAAGCGGTTTGCAAATTATCAAAATGATAGGGTTTCTCATTTTGATAATGAAACGGGGACGGTATTTTCCTTAAAAGCTATCGAACCAGGGAACAACCGCCCAAAGAGACCGTCTCAACATTGACACCGGGAATTCCTTCCTTTGGAGCTGCGGATGAGGAAGGGGTCGGTTCCGGAAGCTCCTCGATCGATGCAGCTGATTCCTCCGGGGTCAAATCCTCATCCGATAAGCTATTCTCCTCTCCATCGGATAAGTCAGTTGTTTCCAAAACAGCCTCTACTACCGGCTGATCGACGGAAGGTGTGGAAGAATCCGGTGTCATCAGGGGAGTCGGATCGGTCTCTAGAAGGCAGGGTGCGGGATAACAGGCGTATTTGAGATCAGTCTCTTCACATCCACCGGCACCGCAAACTTCGTAGGCCAAATGAAGCCGATCGGACACAACCGTCGCAGAAAAAGTCCTTTTCTGATTGCTCCCAAAACCAAAAACAGATTCTCCACTGTCAACAATACCAAAGCTCCATGAACCGGTTGAATTTAATCCTCTGGAGGCAACGACTAAAACAGGTTCCAATTCCTCATTCGCGTTTAATTTAGGATTGGCCCGTCCGATAATGAAGACCTTCTGTCCCAAAACCTCAATCTCACATCCGTCGAGAACATCAAAGGAGAAATTGGCAAGCGCCACAGGTGATGAAAATGAATTCTCATTTTTTTTGACATACCTCATGACCCTCGCCGTCTTATCAAAATAACAAATATGAAGAACCCCACCGGAGTCGATTGTGATATCCATCTTCTCGCCAAATTCATGCTCCTCATCCTCCGCCTCTACAACAGTGGTCTTTGTCCAGACTCCTACATCAGGGGAACGCTTGGCATAACGGATCCTCTGCGTCAGATCGGTTGAGAAGTTGGAGGCGCGATATTCATCCTTATAGAGAAGATGGACGGCGTTATCTCCAAATGTCATAGCGGTGTAAGGTTTGATCTTGGGGAAACAACCGAAGACGCAGCCCGGTTCGGCAACAGTCTCCGTTGTCCAGTCACCATTGACCTCCTTCTTCTTGTACCGAATCCGACCATGATTGGAAGAGTCATAATAGGCAAGATGCCTCCTGCCGGACGGTTCGATCAGGAGCGACGTCCATTCACCATTCGACCTCTCATCCAGAACACTGGAGGCCTGATTCGGCCAGACGGGGAGTTCCGGTACCGGCTCATCGAGGTTTCGACTCGACAAAACAAGATCCCCCGTTGGAGAAAATGGATCGGGAAGACAATCGATACTTTCGGAATCGGAACAGTCATCCCCTTTTAAAACGGAGGAGACGTAGACCTTGCTATTGCCGACAGCGATCCGAGTCCCCGGCCCAGCGGTGGCACTACTCTCATCCACATAGGCCCAGGAGCTCCAATCCGTTCCCTCTCTCTTAAGGTAACGGGTCCAATATTTACCGACCGTATATTCCTGGTAGCTGATATGAATCCGGCCGGTCGGATCAACGGCAATCGAGCTGTTCATCCCAACGTTGTCAGACGGATCCCCCGCCTCGGAGAGGAGGCGCCGATCCCAGTCTGTAGACGGCTCCGGACAACCGAACAGACAAAAGGTGAGTGCCACAAGAGCTGAAAATAATCCCTTCATCCTCAAGGTTGTTATCGGTCATTTTTGGGATTTGTTGCCTTCTTGAAAAATGAGGCGTGCAAAGTCTTAAGCCATTGATATTAATCGGTATATGCCCCGAGTGATGCCGGTTTCACGTTTTGGATATACTTGTGCAGGGTGCCACGCGTTGCCTTGAGCCGAGGAGGTCTCCACTTCTTGAGACGAGCCCGGATCGCCTTATGAGGGATATTCAGTGTCAGCCTTCGCTTCCGTGCATCAATCGTAATCTCATCACCATTCCGTATGACGGCCAGAACCCCACCTTCCTGGGCCTCCGGCGTGATATGGCCGACGACAAATCCATGGGTTCCACCGGAGAAGCGACCATCAGTGATCAAGGCGACATCCTTGCCAAGCCCAGCCCCCATCACCGCAGCGGTTACCTTGAGCATCTCGCTCATACCGGGCCCCCCCTTGGGCCCTTCATACCGAATCACAATCACGTCTCCCTTTTTGATTTTTTTTCTTTCAAGCGCCTTGATCGCCGCCTCTTCACTGTCAAAAACCTTGGCCCTGCCCGTGAATTGCTCCCCTTCCTTACCGGTGATCTTCGCCACCGCCCCTTCGGGCGAGATATTTCCGTAGAGAATTTGGATGTGACCGGTCTTCTTGATCGGATTTGAAAGGGGGAAAATGATTTTTTGCCCTGCCGTCAGACCCGGAAGCCTCTCCAGGTTTTCGGCAAGACTCCTGCCGGTCACTGTCAAACAATCACCATAAAGAAATCCCTCCTGGAGGAGAAGCTTCAAGACCGCCGGCATCCCCCCCACCTGGTGCAAATCCTCCATCACATATTTTCCGCTCGGTTTGAAATCAGCAAGAAATGGCGTCTTGTCGCTTACCGTCTGAAAATCATCGATCGTGAGCCTTACACCAACGGCACGAGCCATGGCCAAAAGATGTAACACCGCGTTTGTCGATCCTCCGAGTGCCATCACAATCGTCATCGCGTTGTGGAACGCCTTTCGCGTCATGACCTTTTTGGGGGTTATATCATTCTCTAAAAGATTCCTGATCGCAGAACCGATCTTCAAACACTCCTCCCTTTTTTCCGGGCTTGTTGCGGGATAAGAAGAGCTGTAGGGAAGACTCATTCCGAGTGCCTCGATCGCAGAGGCCATCGTGTTGGCGGTGTACATCCCGCCACAGGCACCGGCCCCCGGACAAGAATTTTGCAGAATGCAGGTCAACGCCTCTTCATCAATCTTGCCCGACATGAATTGTCCGAGCCCTTCAAATGAAGAGACAATGTCCAGCGTCTTTCCCTGCCAATGACCCGCGCGGATCGTCCCGCCATACACCATGAGGCTGGGACGGTTAAGACGAGCCATCGCGATGATTGAACCAGGCATGTTCTTGTCACAACCGACAACGGAGATATTGGCATCGTACCAATGGGCCGCCATGACCGTTTCAATCGAGTCGGCAATAATCTCGCGGGACTGAAGGGAATAATTCATGCCGGTGGTTCCCATCGAGATCCCGTCGCTTACCCCGATGGTGTGAAAGATCAGCCCATTCAACCCCGATTCTTGGCACCCCTGCTTCACCAACTTGGCTAAGTCATTGAGGTGCATATTACAGGTATTTCCTTCATAACCGGTCGAGGCGATCCCAACGAATGGTTTGGCCAGATCTTCTTTAGTCAGCCCAATCCCATAGAGCATCGCTTGCGAAGCCGGCTGATTTGGGTCTTGGGTGATCCGTACACTATGCTTATTGAGTAACATAAGTTGGGACGTAGTGCGGCTTCACTTTATTGTCAATGTCACCGGCTATTACAGACTTTCCGGCCAGCGGCGGGCACCGTGGATCACGGCGAGAATCTCGATTCGGCCCTTCTTGATTCGATAAGGAACTAAAAAAGGCGTCCCGACAACCACCAATTCACGAGTCCCCTTGACACGTCCGGGACGCCCCAAGTTTTGATAAGAATCTAAATTTTCCACGGCTTTTGCGATTTTTTCGATCACAGTATCCGCTGCATCAACGCGATCCGTTTCAATGTAATCCCGCACCTGCTGCAGGTCTTGCACCGCAAGTTTGGTCCAAATTATTTTCATTTAACGGGAGTTTCCCTTGAGAACTCTGGCTACTTCTTGCTCCGATGCAAATTCTCCTCGATCCGCTTGCTTTAGACCTTCTTTAATGTGTTCTACCTGCCATCGATAAATCTCCAGATAAGCGGAAATTGCTTCATTGATGACATAAGTCCGATCTCGATCAAGCGCCTCGGCAATAGCATCCAATGACTCGATTTTACCTGTATCCACACGAAAACTGACATTCGCCTGTTTCATAAATTCCTCCTGTAATTTACTGACATACTGTATAATACATAAAATTACATAGAAATACAATTGATTTTCTGTTCCCGTAGTTCATGGGGAAGGTTACCTAGGCTCTCTTGACGGCAGCGTGCCATCTTTGGATATGGATGATGATCTCTTTTTTTGGCATCTTCGGTCTGAACCGGTGGTTCTCTTTCCATTGGGCAGCAATCTCGGCTGTATCTTTCCAAAAAGAGATGGCGAGCCCCGCCAAGAATGCAGCTCCTAGAGCGGTCGTTTCAATCATCTCCGGCCTTGAAAGTTCAATGCCTAGGATATCGGACTGGAACTGCATCAAAAGGTCATTCAGGCAGGCACCGCCATCCACTTTCAAAACCTTAAGTCTCTTTCCCAAGTCTTTCTGCATCGCCTGAAGAATGTCATATTGGAGAAACGCAATCCCCTCGAGGAGGGCCCGCGCGATGTGGGCCGTCGTCGTTCCACGAGTCATTCCACCGATGAGACCACGTGCCTCCGAATTCCAGTAGGGAGCTCCCAGCCCTACAAAGGCAGGAACAAAAGTCACTCCACCGGAATCCGAAACCTGTTTGGCGAGTGTCTCAACCTCTGACGACCTTTGAATGATTTTTAACCCGTCTCGAAGCCACTGAACCGCCGCTCCGGCAATGAAGGCGCTCCCTTCAATAGCGTAAGTCACCTCTTCCTTTAACTTCCAGGCGACGGTTGTCAGCATGCCGGAGCGCGAACGAACAATCTTCCGACCGGTATTCATCATCAAAAAGGAACCGGTCCCATAAGTACACTTTGCCTCGCCCGGCCTGAAACAGGCCTGGCCGAAGAGCGCCGCCTGTTGGTCACCCGCCATCCCACAGACTGGAATCCCGTCGGGTAACACCCTCAGGCCCGACGTCTGCCCATACACCTCCGAAGAGGAAACAATCGTTGGGAGGATTTCGGCCGGCACGGAAAAAATCTTTAAAAGCTCGGGGTCCCATTGAAGACTCTTCAGGTTCATCAGCAAGGTTCGGGAGGCATTGGAGACATCGGTGACATGGACCTTTCCACCCGTCAGCCTGAAGACCAGATAGCTGTCAATGGTTCCAAAGCAGATCCCAGGGATTCTTTTTTTTAAGTCTCCCTGATTTTCGAGAATCCATTGAATTTTCGTTGCCGAAAAATAGGGATCAAGAACGAGTCCTGTCTTGTTTCGAATCTTGGGCAACAGCCCTTTTCTTCTCAACTTTTCACAGGTGGGGGCGGTTCGTCGGTCCTGCCAGACGATCGCATTACAGAGCGGCCTTCCACTGGCCCGTTCCCAGAGGACCGTTGTTTCGCGCTGATTTGTGATGCCAATGCCGGCGATTCGATCCGGATTGATCCCGGCTTGTTGAATGGCTACTTCAATTGTTTTGAGTGTACAATCCCAGATCTCTTCGGGCTTATGCTCCACCCACCCAGGTCTTGGGTAATGTTGTAAAAATTCGTTATTAATTTTTGCGAGAATATTAAGATTCCGATCGATTAAAACAGACGTCACACCGGTCGTTCCTTCGTCGATTGCTAAAATGACATCCTTCATAAAATCACCCCTATCAGTCTCATCACTCCCCCAACCCCCTCTTACCTTAAGAGGGGGGGTGCGTAAACAATTTGGTTTTGACAAGAAAGCGCGGCTGATTTACCCCTCTCCCTTAATGAATCTCGAAGAGATCTGCCTCCCGATCAAGTCTGAGCTGGTCCAGCTGGAATCGGTTATCCAAAAAAAACTGGTCTCAACGGTCCCTTTTGTAACCAACGTTGCTGAATATGTCGTGAAAAATGGTGGAAAAAGACTCCGTCCGATCTTCTCTCTCTTTTCCTCAAGACTCGCCGGCTCCACCGATCAAAGAACGATCGAATGCGCCGCAGCGATGGAATTTTTTCATACCGCCACCTTGATGCATGATGATGTGGTGGATGATGCCAACCTCCGGCGCGGGAAACCTTCTGCGAATTCTCGGTGGGGAAATCAGGTGGCCGTTCTTGTTGGCGACTTTTTTTATTGCCGCGCCTCCGATCTGATTATCGGCACAGAAGATCTTCGGATCATCCAGCTTATTACCAACGCGATGAGAATCACGACCGAGGGAGAGATTCTTGAAATCTCGAAGTCGAGCGACCTTGCCACAACGGAGGAGGATTATCTGAAAATTGTGGAACAAAAAACTGCCATCCTGATGGGGGTCTGCTGCGAAATGGGAGGCCTGCTTGGGAATGTTTCCGAGGAGTTTTGTTCAGCGCTTAGAGATTTTGGGCTAAACGTTGGCATCGCCTTTCAGTTGGCGGACGATGTCCTGGACTATGTTTCCGAGTCGGACAAGTTCGGCAAGACAAAGGGTACCGATCTCAAGGAGGGGAAGCTGACCCTCCCCCTCATTGTCGCCCTTCAAAAGGCTGGGGATGCCGAAAAGAGATTGATCAAAGACGCCTTGATTGCCGAAAAGTTAGAAGAGCGTCGGCTCAAAGAAATTATTTCAATCATCCAAAAATACGACGGGATCTCCTTTACAAAAAGAAAGGCTCAAGAGTTTGTTAATAAGGCAAAGCAATCCCTGACGATCTTCAAACCATCAATTGATCGTGAGGCGCTTATTGCCTTAGCCGGCTATGTGATTGAGAGGGAGAGTTAGCAGGTAGTACTTTGTCAATCCGTTAGTCATTAACTGCTGCATTGACAGCTCCAACGAGAGATATTGCACCTAATATCAATCCGGCTGGTCTGATTTTTAAACTATGATCCAATATCCAGGGGGCTGCCATTAGACCTGCAAAGCCACCGGTCCGAATGATGTTTTCCACCACTCGTTCCAAGCGTGAATCAGGTCCCCGGTCCCTAAATGCCTTGAGCTGGGCGATCGTGTACTCGTCGGCGACGAGTTTTCCTTGTTCAATCAAATAAAGGGGGACAAGGGCCTCTTGATATTCAGATCGGTCAATAAAATCCCCCATTGGTCCATCAAAAAACAAGCTGGTCAAGATTCTCCCTCCCACCAAATTAGGGGCAAATATTCTATCCAGTTCTCCCCGATCAATGGCACCATTAGCGATCGCATTATTAACAGCCGATCTGACATCCATATCGGACATAGAATCTCCTTCCAAAGGAATGACTATTTTATCGCTCCTCCACAAGAACTGTTGCTGATGTTTTTTTCCTTGATAATAGTACTATGATACTATACACTCCAACGTATGAATTTTTCTGGAAAATTTGTCTTAAGAATACCCCCTGATTTACATAAAAAACTGACCTATTTGGCCAAAAAAAATGGGGTCTCTCTCAATATTCTCTGCATGAGGCTTATCAAGAGTGGACTTCAAAAAAGGGAAGATTTCATTCAGGCATTTCCGTCACTAGAACCAACCATGGAATGCTTAAGAAGCCATTTCAAAGAGGAAATTGAAGGTCTCCTCCTTTTTGGATCACAGATAACAGGAAAGGCAACGGAAGGATCGGATGTTGATCTAGTAATCGTTCTCTCACAAAATATTTCGTTAAACCGCTCTCTTTATCGCTGGTGGGACGAAACATTTCCAGATGAGAAAATAATAAATCCACACTTTATACACCTCCCCTCCTCCCCATTGGAGGCAAGCTCCCTCTGGCTTGAGATCGCGTCGGCCTCGCATCTCCTGTGGGAGAGGGGAAACAAGATCCATTTATTTTTAAAACGGGTTCAATCCTCCATTCAACAAAATGAAAGTCGTCGTTATTGGTCACACGGAACTCCCTATTGGATAAAATCCGATGAAGAATCAAGAACTGGCCATTGATTACATCACGCGAGCAGGTCACCGTTTGGCAGCACTCGAAGTTCTTTATGCCAGAAAAAGTTATGCCGATGTCGTTCGTGAGGCCCAGGAAGAGGAAGACGCCACCGAGGCCTTGGAGAATGCGCGGTGGGTCTATTCTGTCTGTAAGGCGGCTTTTCATTAAAAGGGCTTAATCATCCAAGGCACCATAGACGGCGCCCAGACCGCCAATAACGGTTAATGCACTAAACCAATATTTCTTGGCTGGCTCCATCATGGCCGGCACTCGATGTTTGATATTCTTTGCGATAAAGGCAATGAGCCCCCCCGTTGCAGTCGCCGAGGCACCCGAAAAGACAGGGGCGAGTACCGTCCAAACGGCGACACTTTCTGTGCGTGAATCGGGCCCCCTGTCTTTAAACGCCTTGAGACGGGCAACGGCAGCCGGCTCTGCACCAAGCTGCCCCTCCTCAACAAGATAGAGAAGCCTGAGCACCTCCTGATATTCATTCCGATCCAAAAAGTCACCGATACTCCCGCTAAAGAACAGGCGGGTTACGGAAGAGAATTTGTTCCTAAAAAAACGGGGATCGGGAGGATCAACACGATTTAAAAGAGGGCTGACGCTCGCCTCTTTCAACCAACCGTCATTGTCATTGACATCAGAGATGATTCTATCAACGGCAGACCGCACCTCAGGCAGGCTCATAAAATACCCCCCCCCTTTGACTGAGTGGGGATCGTCTGACTCACAAAAAAAGTTGCCGGTTTTAATCTGCAAAGCGGAATCAATCGATCGAAAAACAGAGGCACCGACCGAGCATCGGTCGATCATCCGCAAGAAAAATCGTTTTAAGACGTTAGGCCACTAATGGACTCTGGCACACACTTTGCTTAACAGCCATTCATCCTCACCGCGGGAGGAGAAAAACAAGGAGTCCGCAAATGCAACAAACAGTCACTATCAAAGATGTCTACACCGTCTCGGATCGGGAAGGAGACCAAAAAAGCCGGTGGACCAAAATCGGAATCGGGTTTGTCAATCGGGACGACTCCATTAACGTGATTTTGGATGCCTATCCGGTCAACGGAAAACTCCAGATCCGGACTCGTGAAAACAAAAAACCAGAAAAAACCTAAAGGAGGTTAACATGAAACGATCCGTATTGATGGCCTTGCTGGCCACCATTCTTACCGTCACCCCGCTACTGGCCGGTGCCAAGAGGCTGGAAGGGGTACTCAATCTGAACACCGCGTCGGTCCAGGAGCTGACACTCCTCCCGGGAGTCGGTGAATCCAAGGCAAAGGCGATTATCGCCTACCGTCAGGCCCATCCGTTCAAGGCCGCAGAAGAGCTGACAGAGGTCAAGGGCTTTGGTCAAGGGATGCTCAGGAAGATTGAAAAACACCTTGCCGTGCAAGGTCCATCTACTCTTCACGAAGTCGCACCCTAGAAGGCCGTGCCTTTCTCGAGGCGCCCGGTCGGATGACCGGGCGCCTTCCTGCCTTAAATGTTTTCTTGATCTTTAAGTCCCTTCAACTATTTACTCTTGTAAAAAGTGATATCGCTCCCCTTAATAGCCCTCCTCTTCCTCGTTGCCATCTCTCTGGGTTATCACTTCTATGGACGATGGATTGCGAGACTTTTTGCCCTTCATGAAACGGTTGCGACACCCGCCCACCAACAAAACGACGGTATTGATTTTGTCCCGACAAAAAAATTCTACCTCCTGGGTCAGCATTTCAGTGCTATCGCTGCTGCGGGGCCGATTGCCGGGCCGATTCTTGCCTGTCAGCAGTTTGGTTGGCTCCCCTGTCTCCTCTGGATCGGATTTGGTGTGATCTTTATTGGAGCCGTCCATGACTTCTCAACGTTGATTGGCAGTGTCCGTCATCAAGGAAAATCAATTGCCGAGATTATCCGGATCAACATTGGTCAAAAGGCCTGGTTGGGGCTGATGATCTTTATCTGGATTGCCCTCCTCTATGTGATCATCGCTTTTACGGATATTACTGCCGGGACCTTCGTCGGCCGGATTGAAGAGCTCGAGGGGGTGCAGGTCAGTTTTGAGCGTGGAGGGGCTGTTGCGGCGGCCAGTATCTCTTACCTTCTTTTGGCGGTTGTCATGGGAGTGGTACAAAAGAAATGGAAACCCCCTCTCTGGCTCATCACCGTCATTTTTGTGCCCGCCACACTCTTGGTTGTTTGGGGGGGGACTAAAATTTCAACCTGGCTGATCTTTTCCAAATTGACCTGGGGGATTGGGATCCTCGCCTATTGCTTCATCGCATCACTCCTCCCTGTCTGGGTTCTTTTACAACCACGCGGCTATCTTGGCGGTTTTGTCCTCTATATGGTGTTAGCGATCGGAGTGATTGGGGCCTTCTTTGGTGGTTACCCAATTGAGCAAAGTGCCTTCAAGACATGGAACGCCCCCGGGCTCACCGGTTCTCTCTTCCCATTTCTGTTTGTCACGATCGCCTGCGGCGCCTGCTCCGGCTTTCATGGCCTTGTCTGTTCCGGAACGACATCAAAACAGATTGACAAGGAGCCCGACTGTCATGCCGTCGGTTATGGCGGGATGTTGTTGGAGGGATTTGTCGCCCTGATTGCACTAACCACGATCATGATTGTTGCCGATGATCAGGTTAAAGGCCCCCCCGGCGCCATTTATGGTGCCGGCATTGGTCGTTTTTTGACGCTCCTTTTAGGAAAAGAAAAACTCCTCTTTGCCATCACCTTCGGGACGATGGCATTTTCCACTTTTGTGTTCGACACACTGGATGTCACAACGCGGCTCGGTCGGTATATTCTGCAGGAGCTGTTCGGCAGAAAGGATCGGGTGACGGGAGGAATCGCCACCTTGCTGACCGTTGCAATCCCCGGAGTTCTCGTTGCCTTCGCCCCGGAAGGTGGCTGGCTCCACTTCTGGGTCCTTTTTGGGACATCGAATCAATTATTGGCCGGCTTAAGTCTTCTCGGGTTGACTGTTTGGTTATACAAAACCTCACGTCCTTACGGATATGTCTTGCTCCCGATGCTCTTTGTGATGACGATCACCTTCTGGTCACTTCTACGACAGATCCAGTCTGCTTACCAAAAATATCTGAATGAAGGATGGGCCGGCGGGATCGGTCTGATTAACGGACTTGTCGCCCTGATCCTTTGCCTGCTTGCCTCATTCATTATCTTCGAGGCCTACCGGGTGATTACATTACGAAAGAAAGAGGTCTGATGATCAAAACAGGTCTTATAGCTGCCTCTGATACTCCTCGAGCTTGAGTTTCCATACCGGCACTCCGCAAAAACGGTCTCCCTCGGGACAATAAGGACTCTTTCCGGCCTCCTTGCGGAGGTAGCAGGGGGCCAAAATATGACGGGCAATACGCGGATGGACTTCCTGAACTTGCTTCAATTCATCAATCGTTGCAAAAAAGATCTCCTCCTGGGCATCGTAGCAAGCACGGGTTTTCCATTTGTGATGAAGATTCAGGAGATCTCCCGACTCCTCAAACCGGATCGGAAAGGCATTGGGTAAAAGATAGAGGGCAAATTCAGGCGAGACACCATCATCCAACAATTGATTAATGCCCTGAAAAACCTCATCCATTGTTTTGGCATACAACTCACGAGCTGGTTCATTTTCCCGAACCAACAGTGGTTCGATATAATCAGCACGCCCCGAATAGTGGGCCGATAAAATGGGACGGGAGGCCGGCGTCATCCGATGACGTTGATCTTGAGAATCAGCGGTGTGGGAAATTTTCTTCCTGAAGGTGTAGTGGGGGTGAAACAGGACACGCGTTAATTTGGAGAGGGTCGTCAAATTCAGTGTGTCACCAAGATGCCGGTTCTGTTTGGGGCTCATCACAAACAGAATCGCCTCATCCTCTGTCATTTGTTGCTGGGGAAGCCCCAGGACATTTCGCACCGACTGGGCCAGGACCGATTCCGCATTGAGGCCGTAATCAACCAGTTTTGAGATATGCGATTCAAGAGAGGTATCAAATTCCCCCACAAACTTCTCTGCACGCAACGCCCCTCCCTTGCAATCTCCCCTGTCCTGAAAAAAACGGAACTCCGGTGTCTCTTCCAACGAAATCGGATCCTGCAGTTCCTTCCCAAAATCGGGATCGACCTTTTTGACCGCTTCAATCATCTGGCCGACGACATAACGTTGTTCAAAGGGGGTATCGAAGATTTGACAAAGGCGCCAATAGCGCAGAAGGGTCAGGGCACTGATGGTGTGATACATATAGGCGTGTGTCGCCACCGGCAGGACATAGCGGGCCACTTCGTACGCCCGCTTTTTGAGCTTGGATTCATATTGGTCTGACCTGGCCTGGCGGGCCGGGAAGATCTTGAAAAATCGGCGGCGAATCTCCGGCATCAAAAGTTCAATAAACTGATGATACCGGTCCATCTGAAGCTGGACAATCTGATGATACTTCTCTGCCTGACGCCCTTTTAAGGGAGGCACCGTGTAATGTCCCGGCGCCACTTTTACATAGCGCTGACTCACCTGTTCTGAATTGTAAAAAGGGTGACTGTGGAGGAACGACCAGATGAACTGCCGGGAAATCCTGTCCAGCGCAAAAACGAAGCTCGCATGTTGTCGTGTGGTCAGATGACCCGCCTCCAGCGTCGATTGGGCGATCTTGTCCCGAAGCTCGCGGGATTTTTCATCTTTAACAACATCCTGAACCGTCAGGATCCCTTTGGAGGAATAACAGGTCCGTGCCGCAGCAATCGCCAAATTATAAGGCTCTTTAATAATTCCCGCGAGGGAAACGAGGGGTGGTTCGGAAAGAAATGTCATCCCCATGGTTTTTCCAACATCTACTTCTTCACATGAAGCCCACATTCTTTCGTTTCCGGATTCTCCCACCACCAGCGGCCGGCCCGTTCATCTTCTCCCGGCTTGATGGCGCGTGTGCACGGGGCACAACCAATAGAGGGGTATCCCATGTCATGAAGGCGGTTGTAAGGAACGTCGTTCTTCCGGATGTAATCCCAAACCTGCTCACTGGTCCAATCGGCTAACGGATTCACTTTTACGATATTGTTGTGGGCCGCATCCGTTTCCACCTTGGACACAGCCGTCCGGGTCACCGATTGCTGCCGCCTGAGTCCGGTGATCCAGGCATCCAATCCTCGGAGGGCACGACCGAGCGGTTCCACTTTGCGGACACCGCAACACTCCTTGCGGTTTTCAATCGAATCATAGAAAAGATTCATCCCCTTCTCACGAACCATCGCCTCCGTTGCCTCCGTCTTTGGGAACATGACCTCTAGCTTAATTTTATAACGCTCCCGAATCCGATCCATCACCTCATAGGTCTCCGCGTTGAGACGGCCGGTATCCAGTGTAAAAATCCGCGCCTTTGGATTAATTTTGCACATCATGTCAACCAGGACGACATCTTCCGCCCCAAAGCTTGAGGCCAGTGCGATCCGTGGATGGTAGACCTCAAGACTCCATCGAAGGACCTCCTCCGCACTCTTGCTCTCTAATTCCTCAGCTTTTTTGGCTAACGCAGCATCACTCATATCCTCCTCCTTATAAGAATCTTAAATCAGAATGAAGCGAACGATTGGTGGTTGGTAACCGGTTTAGCAGGGGAATGTCAATCCGTGGAATTCCTCATCCTCTTCATCTTCATTCGAAAAATTGCCCCCATCCTGCCCTGAAAAATCTTGATCGTCATGATGATCCGAGGGGTTGGCGTCATCAAAGATCGGTTCGGGCTCCTGTGAATGGGACCTTAAATGGTTTGCAACAAAGGAGGGGCTTTCGCCTCGCGAAGGCAACCCACCCATGAGGGGAACGAAAACCGTCAACAGGGAATTTTCAGATGAGGGAAAGTCCGGCTCTGAACCCCGCAACCCTCCGTTGTCAAGGGAGCTCCCCCCTCCTCTCCGCTCGTTGGATGCATGACCTTTCTGGGTTGCACTGGAGCTGAGCGATGCTGTTCTGAACGGAAAAACAGTCTCCTGTCTTACACGAACCTGGAGAAAATCCTCTCCCTCGGGGGCACCGCGCGGACCAAAAAGTTCCACTGCGACTGCCCCAGCCTCAAACCCGTTAGGCCATTTTTTACTCGGCCTTGCCAAAAACTGTCTCTGAAAACGATCAAAGGTTGAAAGAACCGCCTCTGTCACACCGGGCGCCTGTCGTTCAAACGCCTGGACCGCCACTTCCAAATGGCCCCTATCAAGGACGGTCAAAGAGACGGGCCTCTGCACTCCTCGAACCGTAGAAGACAGAGGTGTCTCTGCAGGAGTCATCCTGATAGAAAATTCGATGGAAGGAGACGTCTGAGCCTGAATTCGATGAGCTGGAGAAAATGAGATTGGAACTGACGGCTCAGCTGTCAAAGACCGTCGAACAGCCTGCTCCTGTTGTAATGAGTTCCTTAGATCGGAGAGTACAATCTCCCCTGCCCGATCCTCTTCATCACCTGGTCTCACACCAAAAGACGGTCCTTCACCGCTTTCAACCTGCTTCGTAACCGATGACGCGGGGGCCTTGGAAGAGACAGAAAGATCATCCCCTCCTGCAAACAATGCCCCCTCTACCATTAAAACGGCTGTCGGTAGATCGCCTCTTTCCACAACCTTTTGAAAAACAGGAACGGATCGCCTCCATTCCGAAACGCCTCCCGAATCGAACGTAGACCCCCTTTTGTCAAAAGAGCGGTAAGAAAAGTCAGCGGTTGGTAAGGGAAGAGATTGGTTTCTGTCCGGATTGGAATCAGACTGAAAAACGGTCCCGGCTCCAACAACAATCGCCGCCAGGGCAGCAACACCTCCTGCTGCCAAGAGTCCACGAATAGCCGATGGAGAAAAGGAGCCTATCGCCCTCCCAACAAGATCCAAGGCCCTGCTCAAGTGCCCCTTTCTGGCAAGCACTGCTACCAAGCCAACGCCGACGATTGTCGTGAGAGTCGCAACTGTTATTTTTGTGAAACTATCTCTTTCAGATTGTGGAGCAAACGGTGCTGTTTCCTCTCCCAGAGGAGAGGAAAGAGACCACCGATCGGAAGGACGGATAAAGTCTATTGCCACTTATATTACCTGCCTTACACACTGATTTTCGTAGCAAAATTAAAAATGTTGCCCCTATTTTATCATTCTCTCAAATTTAAAAAACGCTGTAATTTCGACTTGATAGCCGCCTCTTGAGTAATTTCATCGGCCCCTTTGTAAATTTCCTTTATCTTTCGGATCAGTCGATCGTACTCGCCGTCGATCTCGTCAAGATCAACTTCCGTCAGGTGGATCCATTCCCTTTTCAAAAAGGCCCTGACCTCTTCCCAGTGTTCTTGCATCCGATTGGGAGTCGTCTTTCTCAATGGCACCTCTAAAAACTGCCTATTACCTTACGGCTTTAATGTTGGATTCGGGTGTGTTTTGCGTGGCGGATCCTGCGGAGGGCGGGGTGTTACCGCGGGATTGTTTTTCCACATCGGCGATAATTCAGCATTGACCTTGGCCCATTCCGGTGCTTCATCCACAGTCGCGACAATCGCCTCAATCGGGCATTCCGGGAGACAAGCCCCGCAATCAATGCAGACGTCCGGATCAATCACCATGAAAGGCTCCCCCTTATACTCTCCGGGGTAAATGCAGTTGACAGGACAGACATCGACACAGTCGGCATATTGCTCTCCCAAACACTCCTGATTGATGACGTATGGCATCGTAACCCTCCCTTTTGATGAACGGTCCTTTAGGATATCATCCCCGCCCCGTCAAGCATTCGTGAGAGAAAGGGTTGGCAGATGAATGCCGGGGTGATATGTCGATGATGCATTTTATGAAAGCAATTCGAGTCCATGAGCATGGGGGAATTGAACAGCTCCGGATCGATGAGATTTCAACCCCAAAGCCATCTTCAGAAGAGGTCTTGTTAAAGATCAAGGCCGTTGGAATGAATCATATGGACCTTTGGGTTCGGAAGGGGTTGCCCGGATTCAATCTCCCCCTCCCAATCATTCTGGGGTGTGAGGCCTCCGGCGTTGTTGAAGAATCTGGATCCAAGGCGAATCGATTCAAAAAAGGAGATGACGTGGTAATAAATCCGCTGATCTCCTGCGGCGATTGCCCTGCTTGTAAGCGGGGAGAGGATCATTACTGCCCCTCTTTTGGTCTCTACGGGGAGACTCAAGACGGTTTTGATTCGGAATATACCGTCATTTCAGAAAAGATTCTTCTCCCCAAACCGAAATCTCTCTCCTTTGAGGAGGCTGCGGCAATTCCGGTTACCTTCATAACCGCGTGGGAGATGTTGGTGGGAAAGTGCAAGGTTCGGGAGGGGCAGACTGTCTTAGTGATTGCGGCATCAAGCGGAGTAGGGACTGCCGCTGTACAGATTGCGAAACTTCATGGGGCACGAGTCATTGCGACAGCTGGTTCAGATGAAAAATTGTCGCTAGCCAGAAAACTGGGGGCGGATGAGGTGATCAACCACCGTTCTTCCGATATTGCCAAGGAGGTAAAAAAGATGACAGGTGGGCGTGGCGTTGAGATCGTTTTTGAGCATGTCGGCGCGGCCACCTGGGAAGCGAGTCTCCGATCACTCGCGCACCTTGGAAAAATAGTTACCTGCGGGGCAACAACCGGTGCGGAGGTCAAGCTCCAGCTCACCCATCTCTTCATCAAACAGCAGCAAATCATCGGCTCAACAATGGGTCCTTCCGCCTCCTTAAAAACTATTTTGGAACTCACGGGCAAAGGAAAACTCAAGCCGGTTATTGATCATATATTTCCATTCTCTCAAGTGAAAGAGGCCCACGAAAGATTGGAAGGGCGGGGTCAATTTGGAAAAATTGTCTTAAGGCCTGATTAAGGCAAGCGGGTAAAAATTATTTCTTTTCAGCGGCCGGTTTTTCCTTCTTTTCCGATTTTTCAGTAGTGGAATCACTACTCTTTTCTTTGACACTGGAGGGCTTTACCGAGGAGTATCCATCCTTGTACCAGCCGCTCCCTTTGAGTTGAAAGGAGGTCGCAGTGAGTTTCTTATTCAGCCGTCCGCCACAAAAAGGGCACTTTTTCAGTGGAGAATCGCTGAATTTCTGGATGACCTCATGCTCTTTTTTACAAGCCTCACATTGGTAGGCGTAAAGCGGCATCTTCAAACCTCCTGATTTCTAGCAACCAAAAATCGCCTAAGATCGATAAGCTTGTCAAGCCTTGTGAGGGAACAGCATGAAACTCTTTCTTGTCCATTGCGGCTTTTACGATCAAAAAATGAGCGATGAAAAGCCGAACATCTTTGAGGGACATCATAATTTTTATGTAGCGGCAAAAGATCGCCATGAGGCGAAGGAAAAGGCAAAGCAGAAATCATTATACATTGCGAAGGGGATGCATATTGATGGGATCCACGAGATCGACGTGGTGGATGGTTATCAGGTGATCTTGGAGAAAACATCGACGGCAGGAA
>JACPAL010000007.1:89610-90917 GCA_016180855.1 Deltaproteobacteria bacterium
TTTGTCTTAACGTATCCCCACAAATTCGAAATCCGGTGGACATGGGTATCGACACAAATTCCGTACTGATCATGACCGACCGTTAAGACAAGATTGGCGGTCTTGCGCCCCACACCAGGCAAGGCCAGTAGCTCCTCCATGGTGCCAGGCACACGCGCACCATGTTGTTTGATAAGGAGATTGCACGTTTCCTTGAGGTTTTTTGCCTTGGTCCTGTAAAATCCAACCGGATAAATCAGTTTTTCAAGCTGATTTGTCTCCAACCCAAAAATTTCCTGCGGTGTTGAGGCGACGGCAAAAAGCCGTCGGGTCGCCTGTTCCGTCACGGCATCCTTGGTTCGAAGGGAAAGAAGACAGCTGATCAACGTGGCAAAGGGTCGGTCAACCGATTCCTTGGCAAATTGTCCAACCACCGGGACCTTCCATTTTTTGATCTCTCGCTTAAGAATAGAGAGGGCTTTTTCAATTGCGGTGGTTGTCATGAACGATTCATCGGAGAACGCCTACTTCCCAACAAAACCAGAAAACTCAAGACCGGCAAAGAGCAAGCCTTGGTTATAAATGGTCGTAGTACCCAAGAGATCATTTCCACCTGCGAGCACCATGCTTAGACCCAGAAACGGTATCGCCCCGCTCTTTTCTTTTCCAAATCGGTATAAACCCCCTAAGGTTCCCCCGTAGCCATACTCCATTGTACCACCCATCATAAACGTTGGCCCCACAAACGCCTCCACTTCGCCCCTCTCTCCAAACATAAGACGATACAGGAGATCGATTCGATGATCTCGCACATCCTCATCCGGATCGGTCCTAAGACCATAACTGTATTTGAGCCCAACCCCATCGGCCCAATGAAATTGGAGCTCATTCTCTACAAGGGGGATCCGCGAGGCAAACAGTTCAACTTCGGCTGACAAGCTTGCAGTCGTTTGGCTACTCTCCTCACCTCTCCCAGATTCATGCAATCGCCCCACACCACTTCCTCCTCCCAGCCTTACACCAACCAGCGTTGCCCCTGGCCCTAGCTTCACGTCCTTCCCAGTCTCAGGCCCCCATGGAAACGGGTCCCCCAGGCGCCTGTTGTGATATCCCGGCATAATGGGGTCAGTCATGTTTTTCCTCCTTCTTTAAGTTCTGCAGAAAATGGCTACTTGTGTCGAGGCAGATCGTTCCTGCACCAAAAGAGTTGTTGGTTTTTTCTTATTCATCTCCCAACTCTCGGGTCACAACTCGAATGAATTTGTTGCCGATAATAAAGCTGTAATGGCGAAAGTCCCGGTGAAACAACGCTTTCTTTATGAAGGGAA